>NZ_RCNW01000505.1:0-1530 GCF_004307605.1 Pseudomonas sp. Sample_24 | reverse complement strand
CTGCTGCCCCAGGCTTACCGGATCATCATTCCGCCGCTTACCTCGGAATTTCTCAACGTCTTCAAGAACACCTCCGTGGCCTCGCTGATCGGTTTGATGGAGTTGCTCGCGCAGACCAAACAGACCGCCGAGTTCTCCGCCAACCTGTTCGAAGCCTTCACCCTGGCCACGCTGATCTACTTCACCCTGAACATGAGCCTGATGTTGCTGATGCGTCTGGTCGAGAAGAAAGTCGCCGTGCCGGGCCTGATTTCCGTAGGGGGTAAATGATGGAATTCGACTTCTCGGGCATCATCCCGTCCCTGCCGGGCCTGTGGAACGGCATGGTCATGACCCTCAAGCTGATGGCCATGGGCGTGATCGGCGGGATCATCCTCGGCACCATCCTGGCGTTGATGCGCCTGTCCCACAACAAGTTGCTGTCGAACCTGGCCGGCGCCTACGTCAACTACTTCCGCTCGATCCCGCTGCTGCTGGTGATCACCTGGTTCTACCTGGCGGTGCCGTTCGTCTTGCGCTGGATCACGGGCGAAGACACGCCGATCGGTGCGTTCACCTCGTGCATCGTCGCCTTCATGATGTTCGAAGCGGCGTACTTCTGCGAAATCGTCCGTGCCGGTGTGCAGTCGATTCCCAAGGGCCAGATGGGTGCTGCCCAGGCGCTGGGCATGTCCTACGGCCAGATGATGCGCCTGATCATCCTGCCGCAAGCGTTCCGCAAGATGACGCCGTTGCTGCTGCAACAGAGCATCATCCTGTTTCAGGACACCTCGCTGGTCTACGCCGTCGGTCTGGTGGACTTCCTCAATGCGTCGCGCGCCAGTGGCGACATCATTGGCCGCTCCAATGAGTTCCTGATTTTCGCGGGTCTCGTGTACTTCATCATCAGCTTTGCCGCCTCGCAGCTGGTCAAGCGTCTGCAAAAAAGGTTCGCCGTATGATCTCTATCAAAAGCATCAACAAGTGGTATGGGGACTTCCAGGTACTGACTGATTGCAGCACCGAGGTCAAAAAAGGCGAAGTGATCGTGGTGTGCGGGCCATCCGGTTCCGGCAAATCGACCCTGATCAAATGCGTCAACGCCCTGGAACCGTTCCAGAAAGGCGACATCGTGGTCGACGGCACCTCCATCGCCGACCCGAAAACCAACCTGCCGAAACTGCGTTCGCGCGTGGGCATGGTGTTCCAGCATTTCGAGCTGTTCCCGCACCTGACCATCACCGAAAACCTGACCATCGCGCAGATCAAGGTGTTGGGGCGCAGCAAGGAAGAGGCCACCAAGAAAGGCCTGCAATTGCTCGAACGTGTCGGTCTCTCGGCCCACGCCCACAAGCACCCGGGCCAACTGTCCGGTGGTCAGCAGCAGCGTGTGGCGATTGCCCGTGCACTGGCGATGGACCCGATCGTCATGCTGTTCGACGAACCGACCTCGGCGCTGGACCCGGAAATGGTCAACGAAGTGCTGGACGTGATGGTGCAACTGGCCCACGAAGGCATGACCATGATGTGCGTGACCCACGAAATGGGCTT
>NZ_RCNW01000300.1:4307-10252 GCF_004307605.1 Pseudomonas sp. Sample_24 | reverse complement strand
CGCCGCGGCCTCTTGAGCCTTGGCGATTTCCTGGTTGCGCAAGATAAAGCGCTGCAATTTGCCGCTTGGGGTTTTCGGCAATTCGCTGACAAATTCGATTTCACGGGGGTACGAGTGCGCCGCCAGGCGCTTGCGTACATGTTGGCGCAGCTCTTCGGCCAACTCCGGCGCGGCACGATATTGCGCGCTGAGCACGACGAAGGCTTTGACCAGCTCAGTGCGTTCCGGATCGGGCTTGCCGACCACCGCGGCTTCGACCACCGCCGGGTGTTCGATCAGCGCGCTTTCCACGTCGAACGGGCCGACGCGGTAGCCTGAAGTGGTGATCACATCATCGCTACGGCCGACGAAGCTGATGCTGCCATCCGGATTCCACTCGACGGTGTCGCCGCTCAAGTAGTAATGGCCGACGAAGGCCTTGGTCGGCGCGCCTTCATAGCCGGCGAACCAGCACATCGGCGACTGTGTCCGGTCGATCGCCAGAATGCCCGGCTGGCCGACACCCAGTTCGTTGTATTCATCATCGAGCACCACGATGCGGTGACCCGGCGAGGCAAAACCGGCGGCGCCCATGTGGATCGGATGTTCCAGTGCGTGGTGGTTGCACAGCACCATGCCCAGTTCGGTCTGGCCGTAGTGGTCATGAATGACCACGCCAAGCTGATCGGCGAACCAGCGGATCACTTCCGGGTTCAACGGCTCACCGGCGCTGCTGACAATGCGCAGCTTGCCCTTGATCGACTTGGCGAACTCATCACCGCCGGCGATCAACAGACGATAAGCGGTCGGCGAGCCGGTGAGATTAGTGATGCTGTATTTGTTGATGACACGGCAGGTGCTTTCGAGGGTGAACGGGCCATCGTAAAACGTGATCGGATGCCCCATCGACATCGGCCCGGTGACACCGAAATAGATGCCGTAGGCCCAACCCGGGTCGGCAACGTTCCAGAATGCGTCTTCGGGCCGCAGATCCACGGCGTCGCGGGTGTAGCTCTGGAACGCGACGATGGCCTTCAGGGGTACCGACAGCGCTTTCGACGGGCCGGTGGTGCCGGAGGTGAACATCAGCAGGAACGGGTCTTCGCCGCTCAGCATCACCGGTTCGCAATCGTTGCAATAGTTGGCCAGTTCGGCCCAGAAGCTGAAATCGCCCCGTACGATGCCTTGGCCTTTTGCGCCTGCGACGGTGACGATGGTCGGGCATTCGGCGACTTCGGCGAGTTTTGAGCGATTGACCGCGTCGGTGACCACCACTTTGGCGCCGGAGCAGCCGAGGCGGTGTTCAATGGCTTTGGGGCCGAACGCGGTGAACAGCGGCTGGTAGACCGCGCCAATGCGCCAGGTGGCAAACACGGTGATGAGCAATTCGATGTTACGTGGCAACAGGCCGGCGACCTTGTCGCCTTTTTTTACGCCTTGGGCCAACAGGAAATTGGCAAAGCGCGCGGCTTTGTCTTGCAGATCGGTGAAGGTGTACGTGGCGCTGGCGCCGTCGCGTCCCTCCCAAAACAATGCGATCCGCCCGGGCAACGCATGCCGGTCGCAACATTCGACGCAGGCATTGAGGGCGGTCAGATCGCCCGCGAGTGCAGCGTCGACGGTGTGCTGATAATCGAACTGTGAAACAGCAGACAAGTAATCGCGCATTGCCAGAATCCCTTTGTTTTTTATTGGTTGGGGGAACCGTAAACAACAGGGAAATACTCGCTCTGCACGGTGTGCGGGGCAATGGTCAAAGTTATCAAGTTGCTTGACTGGTTTGGCCAAGATCCCACCTGGCGCAATGATCGTTCCCACGCTCCGCGTGGGAATGCACCCCGGGACGCTCTGCGTCCCATCCAAAGCCGAACGCGGAGCGTCCGTTGAGGCATTCCCACGCAGAGCGTGGGAACGATCAGTGTCTAGCTCGCTTCGTTGAGAATCAAACTCCGATAATGACCCGGATTGGACCCCGACCACTTGCGAAACGCCTTGTAGAACGAACTCGCATCGGCAAACCCCAGCCGTGTGGCAATCTCGGCGAAGCTGATGCTCGGCTCGGCCAGCCAGACAATCGCCAGTTCCTTGCGCACGCTGTCCTTGAGCGCTTGATACGTCTGACCTTCTTCGGCCAAGCGGCGCCGCAGGGTCGAAGCGGACATGCACAGGCGTTGTGCCAGCGCTTCGGTTTCTGGCCATTGCTCGGCGGGCAATTGCCGCAGGTCGTGCTTGATACGGCTGGCCAGGCTTTGCGGATCGCGATATTTGACCAGGATGTTGGCCGGCGCATGAGCCAGGAAGCGTTTGAGTTCTTCCGCTGTACGCTTGATCGGCAGATCGAGGCAATCGGCAGAGAAAATCATCCGCGTGCGTGGACGGTCGAACCGCAGGTTTTCGGAGAACATCACCTGATAGTCATCACAGAAGTCCGGCCTGGGGCAGCGCAATTCGATGGCCAGGATCGGAATCCGCCGCCCTGCCAACCAGCACGCCACGCCGTGCACGATCATCCAGTAAGTGAAATAGGTAAAGGCGCGGCGCGGCTCGTGATCGTTTTCCAGCAGTACGATTTCCGCCAGGCTTTGCTGGCGCACCAACTCGGCGGGCATGCATTCGAGCATCAAAGACAAAAAGCCCAGGCCGCTGGTCAGGCCCGCCGCGACATTCGGCTGAATCATGGCGCAGCGGCACAGAAATTCGAAACTGCCGGACTTGAGCTTGCGCGGGTCCATGCCGAAAAACTCATCGTCCCCGCGCCGCGCCAGCAATCGCCAAAGTCGAGCGTACGCCGTAGCGGGAACCCGTGCGGTGCTGCTGTTCAACAACAACGGCTCGATGCCGACCTTGTGCAACACCTCGTCGGTCACAACGCCCGGGGCGCAACTTTGCAACAGCGCTTCACGCACCAGTTGGATGGAGATGGTGTCTTTTTCCGACATTGAGCTCGACAAGCCCTGTTCTTGTTTGAGTGGGGGGCATATTAGCGCACTGCATCCCCTGTAGGAGCGAGCCTGCTCGCGATTGCGCCAGTGGCCACGCCACACATTCAAAGAATGCGGTACAGCAACCGCTCAACCCTCACCCGGCTCACACGTTTGAGAAACTTCGCCACCCCCGCCGGGTAGTCCGGCAATGTTTCCAGGTCCCCAAAACGCTCGATGCGCCGGGTGTGCTGGAAAATCTGCGCCAACTCCGCACGGCGCGGCACCAACAACTCGCCCTTTGGATCATCAATCAGCAAGGCGTTTTCCAGGTCGAGGCGAAACGCTCGCGGGTTGAGGTTGTTGCCGGTCAGCAAGGTGTAACGCTGGTCGATCCACATGCCTTTGAGATGGTAGGTGTTGTCGCCATCCTTCCACAGATGCAGGTTCAACTGACCGCTGTCGATGTTGCGCTGATGGCGCTTGGCGAATCGGCGCAGGCTGATCTCGTAGAGATATGGCAGCGCCGAAATCACTTTGAACGGTTCGCTCGGTGGAATATAGAAATCGTTGGCGGTCTTGTCGCCAACCACGATATCGATCTTCACACCCCGCGCCAGCGCCCGGTTGATATCCCGGGTTACGGCCAATGGCAGGTTGAAGTATGGCGTGCAGATGGTCAGTTGATGCTGGGCGCTGCCGATCAGCTCGCCAATCACCCGGCTCAACGGATTGTTCTTGCCCACGCCCAGTAACGGGCTGACAGACAGACCGCTCTTGTCCGTGGAGCCCTGGGTGGTGTCGTACGCAGCGTGCTTGAGACGGCTGCGCAGATCGCCGATGTCATTGCGCAGGCTGCGGGTGGTCGGCAGGTTCGGCAGGTCTAGGCGATGCACCGCTTTGGAAGCCACCAGACCGTGTTGAACCAGGTGGTGCATGGAATCGGCCAGCGCACGGTTGTGCAGCAGGTGATAACGGTCGTAGCGGTACTTGTCGAGCTTGTGCAAGTAGACGTTGTTCAGGCTGGCGCCGCTGTAAATCACGCAGTCATCGATGATGAAGCCCTTCAAATGCAACACGCCGAACAGCTCGCGGGTTTGCACCGGCACGCCATACACCGGCACTTCGCTGGCATGAGTGCGGGTCATCTCCTGATACCAGGCCGAATTGCCCGGTTGCTTGCCGGCACCGATCAAACCGCGCTGCGCGCGCAGCCAGTCGACGACCACCACCACGTCCAGCTGTGGACGCGCCAGTTTGGCCGCGTGCAAGGCATCGAGTATTTCCTGGCCGGCCTCATCCTGTTGCAGGTACAGCGCAACGATATAGATACGCTGGGTGGCGCTGGCGATTTTTTCCAGCAGGCAACGACGGAACTCGGCGGCGCCGCTGAGGAAGGTGACGGCATCGGCGGTCAGCGGAAAACTGCGCAGTTTAGGCAGCAGGGAGCGTTTGAAAAGCGACGGCATAGGGCTCGCAATGGGTCGAATCCAGAGAGTTTGAGAGCTTACACCATGGATCGGCTCGGGTCTTGTGGGTGTCCACAATGACGCTATCTCTGGCAAGCCAGCTCCCACAGGTTGATCGCATTTCCCTGTGGGAGCTGGCTTGCCAGCGATGGCGGTTTTATGGGCAATGGAAAAACATTTGACCAAGAAGAACGATCGTTCTACTATTTGCCACATGAACGAAATCACTAGCAATGACACACGCGACATCATTCTGGATGTCACCGAAAAGTTGATCTACAAAAGTGGCATCGCTGCCACTGGCATGGATCTTCTGGTGAAAACCGCCGGCGTCTCCAGAAAGAGCATTTACCGCTACTTCGCCAACAAGGAGGAGCTGGTCGTCGCCGCCCTGCAACGCCGTGACGAACGCTGGATGCACTGGTACAGAACTGAAGTCGGCAAAGCCCGGACCCCGGCGGACCGCCTGCTCAATCTGTTCAGCGTGCTCAAGTCCTGGTTCGACTCTGAAGGCTTTCGCGGCTGCGCGTTCATCAACACCAGCGGTGAAACCGGCGACCCGCAAGACCCGGTCCGGCTGGTCGCCAAAGACCACAAACAAAAGCTGCTCGACTACGTGTGCGAGCTGTGTACCGAATATGGTGCCGAGGATCCGCAGAGTCTGGCCAGACAGCTGCTGATCCTGATCGATGGTGCCATTACCTTGGCGCTTGTCATGGGTGATCACAGTGCCGCCGATAATGCGCAATGCATGGCGCGAAAGTTATTGGACCTGTAACAACTTAACCAAGCCCGACAACGTGTTTTAACTTGATTGTATACGGAGACTTGATATGTCTAATGCCGAAATTCGTCCGCCATTGCCGCCATTCACCCGTGAATCGGCCATCGAAAAAGTCCGCCTCGCCGAAGACGGCTGGAACTCCCGCGATCCTGAGCGCGTGTCGCTGGCTTACACCCTGGACACTCGGTGGCGCAACCGCGCCGAGTTCGCCTACAACCGAGAAGAAGCCAAAGGCTTTCTGACGCGCAAGTGGGCCAAAGAACTGGATTATCGGTTGATCAAGGAGCTGTGGGCGTTCACCGACAATCGCATCGCCGTGCGTTATGCCTATGAATGGCACGACGATTCGGGCAACTGGTTCCGCTCCTACGGCAACGAAAACTGGGAGTTCAACGAGGACGGATTGATGGCCCATCGTTTTGCCTGCATCAACGACATGCCGATCAAGGAAAGCGAGCGCAAATTCCATTGGCCGCTGGGCCGTCGCCCTGATGATCACCCGGGCTTGTCGGATCTGGGCTTGTAAACACCGCTCCAAACCAGCACGGTGGCCTATTGATCGTTCCCACGCTCTGCGTGGGAACACAGCCCGGGACGCTTTGCGTGCCATTGGAACGCTGAGCGTCCCTTGAGGCATTCCCACGCAGCGCGTGGGAACGATCAGAAAACGCCGCTACAAATGCAGGCGCGAGCCTGCTGACCCTTTAATGATCGTTCCCACGCTCTGCGTGGGAACGCAGCCCGGGACGCTTTGCGTGCCATTGGAACGCTGAGCGTCCCTTGAGGCATTCC
>NZ_RCNW01000300.1:0-4297 GCF_004307605.1 Pseudomonas sp. Sample_24 | reverse complement strand
CAGCCCGGGACGCTTTGCGTGCCATTGGAACGCTGAGCGTCCCTTGAGGCATTCCCACGCAGCGCGTGGGAACGATCAGAAAACGCCGCTACAAATGCAGGCGCGAGCCTGCTGACCCTTTAATGATCGTTCCCACGCTCTGCGTGGGAACGCAGCCCGGGACGTTTTGCGTCCCAGGCGCTCCGACGACAGGGCCAGACCAGTCGCCGCAGAACCTGGATATAGGTAAGATATCGGCCCTTCCCCGCAGCCCTTTGCTGCACCCGCCGATTAAGCCGATTCCATGCCTTTCGAACTCAGCGTTGACCTCACCACCCTGGCCATTCTGGCCGCAGTCGCTTTTGTTGCCGGTTTCATCGATGCCATTGCCGGCGGCGGTGGCCTGTTGACCACCCCGGCCTTGCTCACCGCTGGCCTGCCGCCGCACCTTGTGCTGGGCACCAACAAACTCAGCTCGACTTTCGGCTCGGCCATCGCCAGTTTTACCTTCTATCGCCGCAAACTGTTTCATCCAGGGCAATGGATACACGCCATTGTCGGCACCCTGGTCGGCGCGCTGAGCGGTGCGGTGGTCGCGCATTACCTGCCCGCCGAGTGGCTGAACAAGATGCTGCCGGTGATCGTCTTTGCCTGTGGTCTATATCTGTTGTTTGGCGGCACGCCGAAAGCGCCGTCAGACAACAACGCGCCCATCAAGAAAAAATGGCAATCGACCCAGGGTTTCAGCCTCGGTTTTTATGATGGCGTGGCAGGTCCCGGTACGGGGGCGTTCTGGACCGTCAGCAGCCTGTTGCTCTACCCCATCGATCTGGTGAAGGCCAGTGGCGTAGCACGCAGCATGAACTTCGTCAGTAACGCGGCGGCGCTGTCGATCTTCATTTTTTCCGGACAGGTGGACTGGATCATCGGCCTGAGCATGGGCTCGTCGTTGATGGTCGGCGCGTTCTTCGGCGCCCGCACCGCCATCAGCGGCGGTGCAAAGTTCATACGTCCGGTGTTCATCACCGTGGTGCTCGGGCTGACCGTGCGGCTAGCCTGGCAACACTGGTTCAGCGTGGCCTAATCGCCGGGCCACGTAGACATCGATCAGGTAACGGGCAATCGAGCGTGACGCCGGCAACGGCGGCAGCTCGTGCACGTTGAACCACTGGGCGTCTTCGATCTCGTCTTCCTGACAGACAATGTCCCCACCGGCATATTCGGCATGAAAGCCGAGCATCATCGAATGCGGGAACGGCCAGCACTGGCTGCCCATGTACTGGATGTTCTTCACCTCGATCCGCACCTCTTCCCGCACCTCGCGAATCAGGCAATCCTCAGCCGACTCCCCCGGTTCGGCGAACCCCGCCAAGGTGCTGTAGACCCCGCTGACGAACCGTGGCGAACGTGCCAGCAGCACTTCATCACCCCGGGTCACCAGCACGATCATGCTCGGCGAAATCCGTGGATAGCTGCGCAAATCGCACGGCTGGCAATACATCGCCCGTTCGCGCGGCACTTGTGTCATGGCCTGGCCGCAGTTACCGCAAAAACGATGCTCACGGGCCCAGGTGCCAATCTGCGCTGCGTAACCAAGCACCTTGTACAGCGTGTGATCGCCTTCAAGCATGAACGCCCGCAGGCCCTTCCAGTTGCAACCCGGCACTTCGCTGTGACTGCGCAACTCCAGCAGGTACACCGGTTCGCCGTCGAGGTGACCGATACCGTGCTCGGCGAGAATCGACAAGTCCTGACGCTTGAGCCATTCACGGGGAAACAGCGCGCCATTGTCATCGAACATAAAGCCTTCCGGGCTGCGCGCCACGGCCCAGCCGCCGGGTTGGTCGGTGTCCAGTACTGCAGTGGTCCAGCGTGGAGTCATTTTCAATCAATCCAGAAATTCGGGTTTCTGTTTGCTCATATGGGCGGCCATGGCCACGCGCAAGTCAGTGGATTGCAGCATGGCGGCGTTCCAGGTGGCGACGTATTCGAGACCGTCATCAATGCGGTGATCGCGCATATAGCTGATCATCGCCTTGGTGCCGGTGACCGCAATCGGCGACTTGCTCGCAATTTCCCGGGCGACGCCCATGACGCCGTCGAGCAGGCTGGCAGTGTCGCTGTAGACGCGATTGACCAGGCCCATGCCGCGTGCTTCTTCGGCGCCGAAAGTGCGACCAGTGTAAGCCAGTTCACGCAGCATGCCGTCACCGATGATCCGCGGCAAGCGTTGCAGCGTACCGACGTCGGCGGCCATGCCGATGTCGATTTCCTTGATCGAGAATTGTGCGTCTTCGGCGGCGTAACGCATGTCGCACGCGGCGATCAGGTCGATGGCGCCTCCCAGGCAATAGCCTTGGATGGCCGCGAGTACCGGTTTGCGGCAATTGTCGACGGCGTTGAAGGACGCTTGCAGGTTGAGAATCTTGCGGCGCAGCAGGCGAGCGTTGCGCCCCACATCCTTGCCCAACTCATTGGCCACGCCGGCCAGCATCATCAGGTCGATACCCGAGGAGAAATGCTTGCCTGCGCCGCTGAGGACCACCACGCGCACTTCGTCGGTGTCATCGACCCACTGGAAAATCTCGACGATTTCGCTCCAGAACGCAGCATTCATCGAGTTGATCTTTTCCGGACGATTGATCTGCACATGAGCAATTTTATCGACCAGTTCGACGGTGAACGCGGTGTATTGAGACATGCTAGTGATCCTTTACCGGGCAAAAAAGAGGCCTGAACTATACCAAGGCGTGATGGCGGGCAGTAAGGCAGGGTTTCGGCCAAAAGCGGGACCAACTCAAGTCATTTGGCGTATTGCCGGGCCTCATCGCTGGCAAGCCAGCCCCACAGGGTTTTGTGTACGCCGCAGGTCCGAAGTGAGAGCCAGCCCGCTAGCGACAGGCCGCACTGGCACCTGATTTGTGCTTTTCTTAAAACAGCACATACCAATGAATAATTGTTCGCGCTGGCGTGTTCACATCATGACAGTCTCTTTCGGTCCGTTCGATGCCACAACCCTGACAGCCATGGAGCTTTACCGATGAATAGCCGTTTTTCGATTCTTTCGGCACCGTTGATGCTTGCTGTCGTGCTGTCCGGTTCACAGGCATGGGCCAACGGCGAGGAAGACACACCCGCCAAGCCGCAGTGCCCCAGAGATCAGGTGTTCGATACCAAGGCGCAGAAATGCGTCAAGCAAACCAGCAAGCTTGTCTCGGACGCCGACCGCACCGATTACGCCTATCAACTGGCCAAACACGGGCGCTATGAGGAGGCCCTGGCGCTGCTCGATACGCTCAAGCAGCCCGATACCGCCAAGGCTTTGAACTATCGAGGGTATGCCACGCGTAAACTGGGGCGCACCGACGAAGGTATCGGTTATTACCTGCAATCGGTAAAACTCGATCCACACTATGCACAGGTCCGCGAGTACCTGGGTGAAGCCTACGTGATCAAGGGTCAACTGGCTCTCGCACAGGAGCAGTTGCAGCAGATCAAATCGATATGCGGCAATACCACTTGCGAGGAATACCAGGACCTGGCCGAAGCCATCAACGACTCATCGAAAACCTGACTTATCGAATACGCGGAGGTCGCTATCGCCAGCGATCAGGCAATACGGGCAGAACTGGGCCAGCATCTGGCGCGATTGTGGCGTTACGGGTTGCTGTTGTCCCGACAAAGGCATGTCGCCGAAGACCTGGTGCAGGCAACCTGCGTGCGGGCGCTGGAACGGGCCGCGCAGTTTGCGCCGGGTACGCGCATGGACCATTGGCTGATGAGCATTCTGCATTCGATCTGGCTCAATGAAATACGCGCGCGCCGGGTGCGTCAGGGGCAAGGCACGATAGAGGGTGAGCAGGTGTTGTCGTTCGACGGTGAGTACGCAGCGCAAACCCATGTCATGGCGGCGCAAGTCATCCGCCGGGTCGATGCGCTGCCGGAAACCCAGCGCGAAACAGTATTTCTGGCCTATGTCGAAGGCTTGTCCTACCGCGAAGTCGCCGAAGTCCTGCAAGTGCCGATCGGTACCGTAATGAGCCGCCTGGCCACTGCCCGGGCCAAACTGGCCGAGTACCCGCCCTTGCAAGCTGTACCGAACCCCTCCACTCACGGAGAACGTCGATGAACGTGAACCCCACGGACGAGCAATTGGTGGCGTACCTCGACAATCAGCTCGATAGCCAGGAACGCCAGCGCATCGACGCCGCCGTGGCCGAAGACCCGATGCTCGGCCTGCGCCTGCAATGGCTGAACCGCAGCAGCCTGCCGTTCAAGTCGGCCTACGACGAGTTGGAACGACAGGCCCCGGTGGATC
>NZ_RCNW01000110.1:0-1534 GCF_004307605.1 Pseudomonas sp. Sample_24 | reverse complement strand
GATCAGCGCACCGCCCTTGAAGACCATTTTCGGCAGCGAGTTCAGGCCGCCCTTGCAGATCGCACGCGCGCCGTAACTGATGCGCTTGCCGCCTTCCAGGTACTGCTTGAGCACCGGGTGATGCTTGAGGCGCTGGAACTCGTCGAACGGCGACAGGAAGGTGTTGCTGTAGGAAAGATCGACGATCAGGCCAACGACCACCTGGTTGTTTTCCAGGTGATAGAGGAAGGAGCCACCGGTGTTTTCGGTGCCCATGATGTCCATCGGCCAACCGGCGGTGTGCACCACCAGGCCTGGCTGGTGCTTGGCCGGGTCGACTTCCCAGATTTCTTTCAGGCCGATGCCGTAGTGCTGGGCGTCGGCATCGCTGTCCAGATTGAAACGCTTGATCAGTTGCTTGCCGATGTGGCCACGGCAGCCTTCGGCGAACAGCGTGTATTTGCCACGCAGTTCCATCCCCGGGGTGTACAGGCCTTCTTTGGGCTGACCTTCGCGGTCAACGCCCAGGTCACCGGTGATGATCCCGCGAACCACGCCGTTTTCATCGAACAACGCTTCCTGAGCCGCGAAGCCCGGGTAGATTTCCACCCCGAGGTTCTCGGCCTGCTGGGCCAGCCAGCGGCACAGGTTGCCCAGGGAGATGATGTAGTTGCCTTCGTTGTGCATGGTCTTGGGCACAAAGAAGTCAGGAATCTTCTGCGCGCTGTCAGCGTTTTTCAGCACGAAAATGTCATCGCGTGTGACGGGCGTGTTCAGCGGCGCGCCGAGTTCTTTCCAGTCCGGGAACAGTTCGTTCAGGGCGCGTGGTTCAAACACGGCACCGGAGAGAATGTGAGCACCGACTTCGGAGCCTTTTTCGACCACGCAGACGCTGATTTCCTTACCGGCTTGCGCAGCCTTCTGCTTCAAGCGGCAGGCGGCGGAAAGACCAGCGGGGCCGGCACCGACGATGACCACGTCGAATTCCATGTATTCGCGTTCCACAGGCTATCTCCTACTCAAGGCTCAACAGTTTTTTTCTAATTTTGGAGGTTAGGTGTCGCATCCTTGAATCCCGGCGTAACGTCGGGAGAGGACAATCGAGTGACCACCTTTCTCTTTGGGTGGCGCATTATATCTACACCACTCTCAGGGTCCAATACAAACGTTTGTTTGAAATGGCTCAAACCCAGAGAAATCAAAGTCACGCGGCTTATGAACGGCTATTTTGCCGTATTGACCGGAATAGGTGTTCCGGTCAAGATACGGGCGGTTTTGCGCTCGCCGTAGGCTGAATGTTGGTTTCAAGAGCACCTCTAAAGACAGGGCGATGGCCTGGGCAAGTGATGCGCCGCGCTGAATTGGCGCGCAGTTTACACGCCGCGATATTGAATGACTCGTCAGTCACTGCTGACGAACGGTCATCTACATCGTGAGCGATGCTCACTTGACACTTTTGCCGGCGTTTTTGGAGGTGCCCTTGCGCCCGATGAGCATCAACCGCCAGGTTCGCCTAGGCGACTTTCTTTTCACCGGAGAGTAACGAGGAATCCAT
>NZ_RCNW01000448.1:0-10285 GCF_004307605.1 Pseudomonas sp. Sample_24 | reverse complement strand
GCTGAAAGTGATTTCAGCGGGTTTTTTTATTGCTCAGGATGATCGTTCCCACGCTCTGCGTGGGAATGCAGCCCGGGACGCTCCGCGTCCACGCCAGAGCCGAACGCGGAGCGTCCGTTGAGGCATTCCCACGCAGAGCGTGGGAACGATCAAAACTGGCTGAAAGTGATTTCAGCGGGTTTTTTTATTGCTCAGGATGATCGTTCCCACGCTCTGCGTGGGAATGCAGCCCGGGACGCTCCGCGTCCACGCCAGAGCCGAACGCGGAGCGTCCGTTGAGGCATTCCCACGCAGAGCGTGGGAACGATCAAAACTGGCTGAAAGTGATTTCAGCGGGTTTTTTTATTGCTCAGGATGATCGTTCCCACGCTCTGCGTGGGAATGCAGCCCGGGACGCTCCGCGTCCCTGCCAGAGCCGAACGCGGAGCGTCCGCTGAGGCGTTTCCACGCAGAGCGTGGGAACGATCAATATCCCGGAACACTGTGGGAGCTGGCTTGCCAGCGATGGCGGTCTGTCCGGCAGCCCACAGCTAAACCTTGGCACTCACCTCACTGCGATTGACCAACGCCTCGAGCGCATCACTCAGGCTCGGCGCCTTGTCGCCAATCAACAGATGCCAGATGCCGCCTTCCAGCGGGCTGATTCCCTGACAGCCCAACGCTTTCAAATCACACTCCGACAACGCCTTGCCATCCGCCAGTTGCAGACGAATGCGGGTCATGGCCACGCAATCGAGTTGCAATACATTGTCGCCACCGCCCAAAGCGTTCAGCCATTGCCGGGCTTCAGATGCCGCCACCGTAGCTGCGGGCGGTGCGTCGACTGCGACTGCCGGGGTTAAGATCAGCGCGCGACCCAGCGCCGGCATGGCCAGGCGAATTTCGTCGGCAATGCTGTCGGCCATCGGCCCGACCACCACTTGCAAACTGCCACCCTTGCCCGGACGCACCACGGCCATGGCACCCAGTGCTTTCAAATCGGCGTCCGAAGCCTTGTTGCGATCAACCATGTCCAAGCGCAGCCGAGTGGTGCAGGCGCCGACGGTGATCAGGTTTTCGGCGCCGCCCAAGGCCTTGATGTAAGCCGCGGCCCGCTCGTTGTCGGCCACTGCGACCTGCGCGGCGCTCGCGAGACCTTCACGCCCCGGGGTTTTCAGGTCGAAGCGGCGGATGCAGACATCAAACACCAGGTAATAGATGACGGCATAGGCCAGGCCCACCGGGAACACCAGCCAGCCGTTGGTTGACTTGCCCCAGCCGAGGATCATGTCGATGAAGCCACCGGAGAAGGTGAACCCCAAATGGATGTTCAGCGCGTTGGTGATCGCCATCGACAGGCCGGTCAACAAGGCGTGCAGCAAAAACAGTAACGGCGCGAGGAACATGAAGGCGAATTCGATCGGCTCGGTCACGCCGGTCAAAAATGCGGTCAACGCCATTGACAGGAAGATCCCGCCCATGACTTTGCGTCGCTCGGGCAGGGCATTGCGGTACATCGCCAGGCAGGCGGCGGGCAGGCCGAAGATCATCACCGGGAACATGCCGGTCATGAATTGGCCGCCCTTCGGGTCACCGGCAAAGTAGCGCGACAGATCGCCGGTCACCAGCGCTCCGGTGGTCGGGTCGGTGAAGTTGCCGAACACGAACCACGCCATGTTGTTGAGGATGTGGTGCAGCCCGGTGACGATCAGCAGGCGGTTGAACACGCCGAAAATGAACGCGCCGAAGCTGCCGCTTTCCATCATCAGGGTGCCGAAGCCGTTGATACCCTGCTGGATCGGCGGCCAGATGTAGCCGAACACCACGCCCAACCCGACGGCGGCGAAGCCGGTGACAATCGGCACGAAGCGCCGACCGCCAAAGAACGCCAGATACTCCGGGAGCTTGATGTCCTTGAAACGGTTGTACAGCGCGCCGGCCATCAAGCCACTGACAATCCCGGCGAGCATGCCCATGTTGATGCTCGCATCCAGCACCTTGAGCGTGGAGATCATCACCAGATAACCGATGACCCCGGCAAGGCCCGCCGTGCCGTTGTTGTCCTTGGCGAAACCGACGGCGATGCCGATGGCGAAGATCATCGCCAGGTTGGCGAAAATCACTTGGCCGGCGTCATGGATGATCGCGATGTTCAGCAGATCGGTGTCGCCCAGGCGCAGCAACAAACCGGCAATCGGCAGGATCGCGATCGGCAGCATCAGCGCGCGGCCGAGGCGTTGCAAGCCTTCGATGAAAAGTTGGTACATGGCGGTTCTCCCTGGATTCTTGTTTTTTGTTGTCGAGAGCTCAGCTCAACGGCCAATGCTGATGACAGGCGTGACGCACCGCGCCGGCGCTGCTCAGTTTCAGCAGGCCCTGACTGATGCGCCGACACTCATTGGCGTCGAGGTGACGCACGCGGTCCTTGATTTCGCCGACCTGCACCGGGCTCACCGACAGTTCGCTTACGCCCAGTCCGATCAGCACCGGTGTGGCCAGCGGATCGGACGCCAATGCTCCGCACACCCCGACCCAGCGCTTGTGCTGTGCAGCACCGGCGCAGGTCTGGGCAATCAATCGCAGCAACGCCGGGTGCAGCGCATCCACGCGTGAGGCGAGGCCGGCGTGGTCGCGGTCCATGGCCAGGGTGTATTGCGACAGGTCGTTGGTGCCAATGGACAGGAAGTCCGCGTGTTCGGCCAGTTGTTCGGCCAGCAGCGCGGCGGCCGGGACTTCGATCATCACGCCCAGCTGCGGGCGTTGCGTCAGGCCCAATTCGTTGCACAGGGCATCGAGGCGCTGGCGGATGTGCAGCAGCTCATCGACCTCGGTCACCATCGGCAACAGGATGCGGCAGCGCGACAACGGTGAGACGTGCAGCAGGGCGCGCAATTGCTGGTCGAGGATTTCCGGACGGGCCTGGGCCAGGCGAATGCCGCGCAGACCGAGCACCGGATTGGCCTCGGCGGGCAGTGGCAGGTAGTCGAGCTGTTTGTCGCCGCCAACGTCGATGGTGCGGATGATCACGGATTTGTCGCCCATGGCATCC
The DNA here is from genome assembly GCF_004307605.1 of Pseudomonas sp. Sample_24. Classification (NCBI taxonomy): domain Bacteria; kingdom Pseudomonadati; phylum Pseudomonadota; class Gammaproteobacteria; order Pseudomonadales; family Pseudomonadaceae; genus Pseudomonas; species Pseudomonas sp. Sample_24. The sequence goes on along the minus strand of NZ_RCNW01000448.1, from coordinate 7,257 downwards.
AGTACTGCTTGATAGGCGTGATGCTGTTCGTGTTCGTCCGGTGCAGTGTGGCGATCGACGAACAGAAACTCGGTACGCAACAAGCCGACGCCGTCGGCGCCGTTGGCCAGGGCGTGCGCCGCTTCCTCACTGGAAGCGACATTGGCCGCGACTTCGATGTGCAGGCCATCGAGGGTTTGCGCCGGCGTGTGCGCTTGGGCCTGTTGCTCGGAGCGACGTTGTTGCCGGTCCAATTGAACCTGGCGCACCTGCGCCAAACGCTCGGCGCTCGGTGCCAGTTCGAGGCGACCGCCATCGGCGTCCAGCACGACTTCTTGACCCTGTTGCTGAACCAGCAACGACGCGCCCAGCGCGACCATGCACGGCAAGCCTTTGCCCCGCGCAAGAATCGCCACGTGGGAGGTTGCACCGCCTCCGGCCATGCACAATCCGGCTACGCCTTGCTGGCTCAGTTGCAGCAGATCGGAGGGAGTCAGTTCATGGGCGGCAACAATGGCGCCGGGCGGCAAGTCGTAATGCCAGGCTTCACCGAGCAGGGCGCGCAACACCCTTTGCTTGAGGTCGCGCAGGTCGTTGGCGCGTTCGGCCAGCAGAGCGCTGCCCAACTGCTGGAGCACCTCACATTGCGCGTCGATCGATTGGCTCCAGGCGTGGGTCGCGGCAATGCCGAGATCGATCGCATGATGGGCGGCATCGAGCAATGCCGGGTCCTCCAGCAAGGCGAGGTGCGCGGCAAAAATGGCTTCTTCGTCGGTGTGTTTGTGTTTTCTGGCGTGGGACAGGGTGTCGGCGATTTCGCTGTGCACTTGGGCCAACGCGGTGTCGAGGGTTTGTCGCTGTTGCGCTGGATCATTGTGCCCGGCATCCGCAGGCAGGCTGATCGCGCTCAAGCGAAACAACGGCCCGCCGACCAGCCCCGGCGCTGCGCATACACCGTGCAGGACACCCGCTTCAGGCTCGCGGTTGCGCTGCGATGTCGGCACTGGCGCGGCGGCGTGGTGCTCCTCGGCCAGCGCCGTGGACAAGGCAATCAACAAGGCTTGCAGTGCGGCTTCGGCGTCCGGTCCCTGACAACTGACTTGCACTTCGTCCTGCTCGCCGATCGCCAATCCCATCAGCCCGATCAGGCTGTCGCAGTTCGCCGATTTGCCAGCGAAGTGCAGCTGCGACTTGCTCTTGAAGCCTTGCGCGGTCTGACGAATCAGCGCGGCCGGCCGTGCGTGCAGACCGCCACGGTGGGCGATATGGATGTGACCGCTCAATACTTCGCCGGCAAGTTCAGCTTCATTCAGTGCACCGGCTCCCTGGCGGCGAATGATGTGCAGCAACGGCTCACCGACCTTCACTGATTTGAGCGTGATGGGGCGCGCCTGAAAATCCTGGCTATTGGTGAGAATCAGCAAGCTGACCAGGCTTTTGCACTGTTGCGCGACTTTGTCCTGATCGTAGCGCAGCAGTGGCTGGCCGTTGGCGACCCGCGCACCTTCCTGCACCAACATGGAAAAGCCCTGGCCTTGCAGCTCGACCGTATCCAGACCCAGATGCAGCAGCAGTTCGGCACCATTGTCGGCCCGCAGGGTCACGGCGTGCCCGGTGCGTGCGACGTGCACCACAACACCGGCACACGGCGCGTGGAGGGTATCGTTCAGCGGATCGATGGCAATCCCGTCGCCCATGGCGCCGCTGGCGAACACCGCATCCGGGACTTTGGCGAGCGTGAGCACCGGGCCGCTGAGCGGGGCGCTGAGGGTCAGCTCTTTATTGTTTTTGTGCATGGCTCGGTCTCATCAGGAAGTTCAAACGTTCCCCTGTAGGAGCGAGCCTGCTCGCGATGGTCGCCAACGATTACGCTGGGAACCTGACACTGCGCGGCGTTCTCAGGTCCATCGCGAGCAGGCTCGCTCCTACAAGGAATCTCTTAATGCGTGCGCGTGACTTTGCTCAAGTGCCGCGGCTGGTCCGGGTCCATGCCGCGAGCGACGGCCAGGCTGGCGGCCATCACGTAGAAACTCTGGATCGCCAGAATCGGATCAAGGGCCGGGTGCTCTGCGCGGGTCAGGGTCAGGTCGCGTTCGAGCACGTCATCCGGCGCGGCGAGCAATACGCGGGCACCGCGTTGGCGCATGTCCGTCGCCAGGCTCAGCAAACCGGCCTGCTCGGCGCCCCGTGGGGCAAACACCAGCAGCGGGTAGTTGTCGCCGATCAACGCCATCGGGCCGTGACGCACTTCGGCGCTGCTGAAGGCTTCGGCTTGAATGGCCGAGGTTTCCTTGAACTTGAGCGCGGCTTCCTGGGCAATGGCGAAACCGGCACCACGGCCGATCACCATCAAGCGCTGACAATCGCGCAGGGCCTCAATGGCCGGGCTCCAATCCTGTCGTGCGGCATCGCGCAAGCCTTCGGGCAAGGCCTGGCCGGCGTCGAGCAATTCGCTGTCCTCTTTCCAGTGGCCGATCAACCGCGCGCTGGCGCTGAGGGTGGCGATGAAACTCTTGGTGGCGGCGACGCTGCTTTCTGTACCGGCCAACAACGGCAGGCTGAATTCGCAGGCGGCTTCCAGCGGCGAGTCTGCGGCGTTGACCATCGATACACTCAACGCGCCGCGTTTGCGCAACAGGCGCAGGCTGTTGACCAGATCGGGACTTTGTCCCGATTGCGAGAAGGCGAACGCGACCTGGCCGCTGACCTTCAACGGCGCCTGCTGCATGGTCACCACCGACATCGGCAGCGACGCCACTGGAATGCCCAGCAGTTGCATGGTCAGGTAGGCGAAATAACTGGCTGCGTGATCGGAGCTGCCGCGAGCCACGGTCATGGCCACTTGCGGCGGCTGGCGGCGCAGGCGACCGGCGATCTCGATCATTTGCGGGTCGAGTTGCTGCAGTTGGGCTTGCACGGCCTCGAACGAGGACAGCGCCTCCTCAAGCATTTTTGAAGTCAATGTCTTCTCCTTCGACCATGACGGCGGTCAGTTTCAGTGAGCGATCCAGTCGCACGCAGTCGGCCCAGGCACCCGGTTGCAAGCGCCCGCGGTCGGTGATGCCGAGGTAGTCGGCGGGGAATTGCGACAGGCGTTGCGAAGCCTCGGCGATCGGCAAGCCGATCTTCACCAGGTTGCGCAGGGCCTGATCCATGGTCAGCGTGCTGCCGGCCAGCGTGCCGTCGGGCAGGCGAACACCGCCCAGACATTTGGTCACGGTATGGCTGCCGAGCTTGTATTCGCCGTCAGGCATGCCGGCGGCGGCGGTCGAGTCGGTCACGCAATACAGGCACGGGATCGACCGCAGCGCCACGCGGATGGCGCCGGGGTGCACGTGCAGGAGATCGGGAATCAATTCGGCGTATTTGGCGTGGGCCAATGCCGCGCCGACGATCCCCGGTTCGCGGTGATGCAACGGGCTCATGGCGTTATAGAGATGGGTGAAACTGCTGGCGCCGGCTGCCAGTGCGGCGACGCCTTCCTCGTAACTGCCCAGTGTGTGGCCGATCTGCATGCGGATGCCACGGGCGCTGAGAGCTCTGATCAGCGCATCGTGACCGGCGATTTCCGGGGCGATGGTGATCACCCGGATCGGCGCCAGCGCCAGATACGCTTCGACTTCGGCCATCAGCGCGGTGTGGGCGAAATTCGGTTGCGCTCCCAGTTTGCCGGGGTTGATGTACGGGCCTTCGAGGTGCACGCCGAGGACCCGGGCGCTGCCTTCTGGCCGCTGCTCACAGAACTCGCCGACGGCTTTGAGCACGCGCAAGATTTCCTCGCTCGGCGCGGTCATGGTGGTGGCCAGCAACGATGTGGTGCCGAAACGCACATGGGTTTTGGTAATGGTTTCGAAGGCCGGCGCGCCCTCCATGATGTCTTTGCCACCACCGCCGTGTACGTGCAGGTCGATGAAACCCGGCAGCAGGTAAGCCAGGTCATTGTCTGCCGGATCGCAGGGTTCGCCTTCGATGGAGACGACCTTGCCGTGTTCGTGAACCAGCCGGCCGCGAACCCAGCCTTGGTTGGTGAGGATGTTGTCTTCGGACATGTCGGAATCTCGTTGTTTGGCGGCAGCGGTGGGTCAGCGACGCAGCTCCGCGACAAAGTCGTAGTAGTCGTTACGGCAGTAGGTGTCGGTGACTTCGATGGGCGTGTTGTCTTCGAGGTAGCCGACCCGGGTCATCAGCAACATGGCGGTGCCAGGAGCAATACCCACCAGTGCGGCGAATTCGTCCGAGGCGTTGATCGCCTGAATGTGCTGCAACGCGCGCACGATCGGTTTGCCGATGCCGTCGAGGTATTCGTAGAGGGAGGCACCCACTGCCTGCGGCTTGGGAATGATCGAGGCGGGCAGGGTGCTCATCTCGATGGCCATGACCGTGTCGTCGGCTTTGCGCAGGCGCTTGAGGCGCGCGACTTTGTCGTTGGGTGAAAGGCCGAGGCGGATCAGTTCTTCGTGGGTGGGCAGGGTGATTTCCCGTTCCAGCCATTGCGAGCCGGGTACGAAGCCCTTGAGCCGGAGCATTTCGCTGAAGCCCGACAGGCGCGACAACGGTTGTTCCAGGCGTGGTGTGATGAACGTGCCGGAACCCTGGTTGCGGCGGATCAGGCCTTGTTCGAGCAGCACTTCCAAGGCTTTGCGTGCGGTGACACGGGAAATGCCGAGCATTTCGCTGAGGTTGCGTTCCGACGGCATCGCCTGTTCGGCTTTCCACTGGCCGGCATGGATCGCCGTTTCCAGATTGCGCGCCAGTTGCAGGTACAGCGGCGTCGGTTGAGTGTCGTCGGGGCGCAGGGCCTGGAGGTCGTTCATGTTTGGCTGTCCGAAACGTATGTAGGAATTGTCGCTCGGGTGTGCCGGAAAACTAATACCACTTGCATACCATGTCAACGCACTGGCCAGGCTTTGGACGCAGCTAAGCGGGCCTGGACGGCCGAGCAGACCAGGCGTTGGTATCAAGTGGTATTAGGGGTGGGAAATGGAGAAGCAAAGATCGCAGCCTTCGGCAACTCCTGCAGGAGCAAATGGTATTCACCCTGCAGGAGTTGCCGAAGGCCGCGATCTTTTGAATTTATTTTTCGGGGGCGACCGATGGTCGTCGGAATTACGGGCGGATTTCGATCATCGTGCCGTCCGGCACCAGGTTCCAGACTTCGCGCATGTCCATGTTGCGCATGGCGATGCAGCCGTCAGTCCAGTCCAGGGTGTGGAACAGTTGTTCAGGGTTGTCTTCGGTGTCCGGAGTGCCATGGATCATGATCATGCCACCGGGATCGACACCTTCGCGTCGCGAACGGGCCGAGTCGCTGATGTTCGGGTAGGAAATGTGCATCGCCAGGTTGAATTTTTCACTGGTCTTGCGCCAGTCGAGCCAATAGAAACCCTCTGGCGTGCGTTTGTCGCCTTCCATCAGTTTCGGTCCCTTGGGACGTTTGCCCAGGGAAATGCGATAGGTCTTGATCGGCTTGCCGTCATTGATCAATTGCAATTGATGAGCGGACTTGAGAACCAGAACTTTCTCGATGACCTTGCCGTTCAGGGTTTCCACGGCAGAAGCGTGGGACACCGAGATAACCGACAAACAGAACAGGGCAAGCAACCAGCGCATTGAAACGATTCCCCAGAGAGGTGTCGCGACTATTTATTTATAGATGTTTTTGTAGGGAGCTGCCGCAGGGCACGATTTGCAGCGGCTACGAATGATACCAAAGTGGCATCAACTAATGGCAGGCTGAACAAGCGGCGGGATCGATTCGGACCGTACGGGGTAGACCTCGGTCCGCCGATCAGCGAAGAAGCATTCTAAGGTACGGCCCACCGTGCGAAAAGCCAGCTCGTCCCATGGAATGTCCGCTTCGTCGAATAGTTGCACTTCCAGGCTCTCGGGACCGGCGGCAAAGTCCAGGTCCGCCAGTTCGGCGCGGAAAAACACATGCACCTGGCTGATGTGCGGCACATCGATGAGGGTGTAGATGCTCAGGTTGCGCACCCGGGCGCAGGCTTCCTCGGCGGTTTCGCGGATGGCGGCCTGTTCGATGGTTTCACCGTTTTCCATGAAGCCGGCGGGCAGCGTCCAGTAACCGCGACGCGGCTCTATCGCGCGGCGGCAGAGCAGGACCTGGGTGCCCCAGGTCGCGACGCAGCCGGCGACGATGTTGGGGTTCTGGTAGTGAATGGCCTGACAACTGTCGCAGACAAACCGCAGGCGCGAATCGCCTTCGGGAATGCGTTGGGTCACCGGGTTGCCGCACTGACTGCAAAATTTCATGCTTGGGTTCCTGAATGCTGCGCCTATCTTGGCGTGCGGCGGTGTCTGTCGGCAAGTTGTCGTTTCGCGACACGCCACTGTCCGGGGGGTTGGGCGACCGCAGCGATTGGTGCATGATGCAGCGTAAGGCACAGATCGAGAACACTCATGCTGGACGAGCTACTGCATCGGGTAAGTAATCACACACCGCGTACGCTGGAGACTGACCTGCGTTTCCCCGAGGCCGCCGTACTGGTGCCTATCACCCGCAGTGACGAACCGGAACTGGTACTGACCCTGCGCGCCAGCGGCCTCTCGACCCATGGCGGCGAAGTCGCCTTTCCCGGCGGTCGTCGCGATCCTGAAGACCCCGACCTGATTTTCACCGCCCTGCGTGAAGCCGAGGAAGAAATTGGCCTGCCACCGGGACTGGTCGAAGTGATCGGCCCGCTGAGCCCGTTGATCTCCCTGCACGGCATCAAGGTCACGCCTTATGTCGGCGTGATCCCGGATTTCGTCGAGTACCGGGCCAACGATGCGGAAATCGCCGCGGTGTTCAGCGTGCCACTGGAGTTTTTCCGCAAGGACCCGCGCGAACACACCCATCGCATCGATTACCAGGGGCGCAGTTGGTACGTGCCGAGTTACCGCTACGGCGAGTACAAGATCTGGGGGCTGACGGCGATCATGGTCGTCGAGTTGATCAATCTGCTCTATGACGCGAAAATCAGCCTGCATCAGCCACCCAAAAGCTTCATCAATACCTGAAGCCATCGTTCGAATGGCCGGAAACGCGGCTGCCTGAGCTGTGAGGAAACCACAAATGAAATACCGCCTGGGCGACGCCCGCGTCGAAACCCATCCACAGAGCTGGGTCGCACCCAATGCCGTGCTGGTGGGCAAGGTCAAACTGGAAGAGGGCGCCAATGTCTGGTTCAACGCCGTGCTGCGCGGCGACAACGAATTGATCCTGATCGGCAAGAACAGCAACGTCCAGGACGGCACCGTGATGCACACCGACATGGGCTA
>NZ_RCNW01000370.1:0-1542 GCF_004307605.1 Pseudomonas sp. Sample_24 | reverse complement strand
CGATCATCCGCAAGGACATCGCCGTTGCCGAGATGATCAAGTACACCTGCAACGTATGGCACGCCACCAAGGTGACCTTCGCCAACGAGATCGGCAACATCGCCAAGGCTGTCGGCGTCGACGGCCGCGAAGTGATGGACGTGGTCTGCCAGGACAAGACCCTGAACCTGTCGCAGTACTACATGCGTCCAGGCTTCGCTTTCGGCGGTTCCTGCCTGCCCAAAGACGTGCGTGCCCTGACCTACCGCGCCGGTTCGCTGGACGTGGAAGCGCCGCTCCTGAACTCGCTGATGCGCAGTAACGAATCCCAGGTTCAGAACGCCTTCGACATCGTTTCCAGCCACGACAAACGCAAAGTCGCCCTGCTGGGCCTGAGTTTCAAGGCCGGTACCGACGACCTGCGCGAGAGCCCGCTGGTTGACCTGGCGGAAATGCTGATCGGCAAGGGCTTCGACCTGAAGATCTACGACAGCAACGTTGAATACGCCCGCGTCCACGGTGCGAACAAGGACTACATCGAGTCGAAGATCCCGCACGTCTCGTCCCTGCTCGATTCCGACTTCGACGCGGTGATCAACAACTCCGACGTGATCATCCTGGGTAACCGTGACGAGAAATTCCGCGCCCTGGTCAAGGACGTTCCGCACGGCAAGCAGGTGATCGACCTGGTCGGCTTCATGTCCAAGGCCACCAGCGCCAGCGGCCGCACCGAAGGCATCTGCTGGTAACACGGAATCCCGTCTCGGATAGCGCACTTTCGCGCATGAAAAACCTGTAGGAGCAAGGCTTGCCCGCGATGGCGATCTCAAGTGTGTCATCGCCGGCAAGCCGCGCTCCTACAGGGGGCGAGGGGCTCGCAAATGACTTTAGGATTCCGATTATGCACAGGCTAAAGCACGGCCTACTCCAGGCCGCCGGTTGGCTGTTTTATCTAAGTTTACTGATGGGCATCGCCATGGCGTTGCCTGTGTCCACATTCGACTCCGAGTCGAAGGACTTCATTTTCCTGATCGGTATCGTCGGTATCTGGCGCTACTCGATGGGTGCCACGCACTTCCTGCGCGGCATGCTGTTTCTGTACGTGGTCTACCCGCACCTGCGGCGCAAAGTGCGCAAGCTGGGCAAGGCGGCGGACCCGTCCCATGTCTTCTTGATGGTCACCAGTTTCCGTATTGACGCCCTGACCACCGCGCAGGTCTACAGCTCGGTGATTCGCGAAGCGATCGACTGCGGCCTGCCGACCACCATGGTCTGCTCCATCGTGGAAATGTCCGATGAGCTGCTGGTGAAAAGCCTGTGGAAACGGATGAATCCGCCACCGCATGTGAAGCTCGACTTCGTGCGCATTCCCGGCACCGGCAAGCGCGATGGCCTGGCTTACGGTTTCCGCGCCATCTCCCGTCACCTGCCGGATGACCGCGCGGTCGTGGCGGTGATCGACGGCGATACCGTGCTCGGCGAAGGCGTCGTGCGCAAGACCGTGCCGTGGTTCCAACTGTTCGGCAACGTCGGCGGCCTGACCACCAACGAGTTCTGCGAAGT
>NZ_RCNW01000024.1:0-10352 GCF_004307605.1 Pseudomonas sp. Sample_24 | reverse complement strand
TGTATGCCTACGTGATCATGCCTTCGGCCCTGCGCCGCTCGTTGCCCTACTACAGCAACGAAGTGATCCTGATGCTGCACTCGACCACCGTGGCCTTCACCGCAACCATCCCGGACATCCTGAAAGTCGCGCGGGACGCCAACTCGGCGACCTTCCTGACCTTCCAGTCGTTCGGCATCGCCGCGCTGATCTACCTGACCGTCACCTTTGCGCTGGTTGGCCTGTTCCGTCTCGCCGAACGCCGATGGCTGGCCTTCCTCGGGCCGACTCACTAGGGCCCAAGCTTCCTGGAATAAGACAAATGCGCCACCAGATACATGACTTGCTGGCCCCGCTGCCGGGGACAGCACGACAGATCCACAGCTTTCACTTCGGCCCTCAGCCGGCCAAAGGCAAGATCTACATCCAGTCATCCCTGCACGCCGATGAAATGCCCGGCATGCTGGTCGCCTGGCATCTCAAGCAACGCCTGACGGAGCTCGAAGCGGCCGGGCGGCTGCGCAGTGAAATCGTTCTGGTTCCGGTAGCCAATCCGGTTGGCCTGGAACAAGTGCTGATGGATGTGCCGCTGGGTCGATACGAGCTGGAAAGCGGACAGAACTTCAACCGCTGGTTCGTCGATTTGAGCGAGGAAGTCGGCAATGAGATCGAAGGCCAGCTCGGTGACGACCCCCAGCGTAATCGCGAACTGATCCGCAACAGCCTGCGCAATGCGCTGGCCCGGCAGACCGCCGGCACCCAGTTGCAATCCCAACGCCTGACCCTGCAAAGGCTGGCCTGCGACGCCGACATGGTGCTGGACCTGCATTGCGATTTCGAAGCCGTCGCGCACTTGTACACCACGCCCGAAGCCTGGCCGCAGGTCGAGCCGCTGGCGCGCTACATCGGTTCCGAAGCCAGTTTGCTGGCCACTGATTCCGGCGGGCAGTCGTTCGATGAATGCTTCACCCTGCTCTGGTGGCAGTTGAAAGAACGCTTCGGCGAACAGTTCGACATTGCGCCGGGCAGCTTTTCGGTCACGGTCGAATTGCGCGGCCAGGGCGACGTCAATCACCCGCTGGCCAGCCTCGACAGCCAGGCACTGATCGATTACCTGATTCACTTCGGTGCAATTGCCGGCGAACCGGCGCCATTGCCCGACCTGCCCTACCCGGCTACGCCCCTGGCCGGCGTCGAACCGGTGGCGACCCCCGTCGGCGGTTTGCTGGTGTTCACTGCATTGCCAGGTGAGTACCTGGAAGCCGGGCAACTGATCGCCGAAATCATCGACCCGATCACCGATCGCGTCACTGCGGTCCATTGCACTGCCGCCGGCCTGATGTACGCGCGCTCGCTGCGCCGCATGGCCACTGCCGGCATGGTCATCGCCCATGTCGCGGGCACCGAAGCCTATCGCAGCGGCTACCTACTTTCGCCTTGAGGATGCTTGTTCCATGTACAAACTGACCATCGAAGGCCTGCACAAGAGCTATGGCGATCACGAGGTGCTCAAAGGCGTTTCGCTCAAGGCCAACACCGGCGACGTCATCAGCCTGATCGGCGCCAGCGGCTCGGGCAAAAGTACCTTTTTGCGCTGCATCAACTTTCTCGAACAACCCAATGACGGCGCCATGAGCCTGGACGGCCAGGCGATCCGCATGGTCAAGGATCGCCACGGCATGCACGTCGCCGATCCCGACGAACTGCAACGGATCCGCACCCGCCTGGCCATGGTGTTTCAGCACTTCAACCTGTGGAGCCACATGACCGTGCTGGAAAACATCACCATGGCCCCGCGCCGGGTGTTGGGTTGCAGCAAGCAGGAAGCCGAAGACCGTGCCCGTCGCTACCTGGACAAAGTCGGCTTGCCGGCGCGGGTGGCGGACCAATACCCGGCATTTCTTTCCGGCGGCCAGCAGCAACGGGTGGCGATTGCCCGAGCGTTGGCCATGGAGCCGGAGGTCATGCTGTTTGACGAACCGACGTCAGCGCTGGACCCGGAGCTGGTGGGTGAAGTGCTCAAGGTGATCCAGGGCCTGGCCGAAGAAGGCCGGACCATGATCATGGTCACCCACGAAATGAGCTTCGCCCGTAAAGTGTCGAGCCAGGTGCTGTTCCTGCATCAGGGCCTGGTAGAGGAAGAAGGCGCGCCGGAAGACGTGCTGGGCAATCCGAAGAGCGAGCGCCTCAAGCAATTCCTCAGCGGTAACCTCAAGTAAAACCAGCCCCATGTAGGAGCAAAGCTTGCTCGCGATAGCGGTATTTCAGTCGATATTATCCTCGCCTGAGGCACCGCTATCGCGAGCAAGCTTTGCTCCTACAGCAGACATCGCAATAAAACTTGTTGTGTTGCGTCGTGGTCACTGAAAGAACACTTTCAGAGCGCAAACCGCCGGCATGGGAACCTCCTCCAACTTTGCAAAGCAATGGTTCACCGCTCGCGGCTGGAAGCCGTTCGCCTTTCAAAAGGAAGTGTGGTCAGCGGTAAAACAGGGACACAGCGGATTGCTGCACGCCAGCACCGGCGCCGGTAAAACCTACGCGGTCTGGTTCGGCGCGCTCAATCGCTTCGCCCGCTCTTCACCTGCGGTTGAAACAACTCGCAAACGTAAACCCGTGGCCGAGCCCCTCACGGTGCTGTGGATAACCCCCATGCGCGCCCTGGCCGCCGACACCGCCCGCGCACTTGAAGCGCCGCTGCAGGCTTTGCAGATTCCGTGGAGCGTCGGCCTGCGCACCGGCGACACCAGCAGCAGTGAACGAGCGCGCCAGAGCCGACGCCTGCCGAGCACGCTGATCACCACACCAGAAAGCCTGACCCTGATGCTTGCCCGTGCCGACGCGCAAACAGCACTTTCGACCTTGCGCATGGTGGTGGTCGATGAATGGCACGAATTGCTTGGCAACAAGCGCGGCGTGCAACTGCAATTGGCCTTGGCCCGTTTGCGTCGCTGGCGTCCCGAACTGATCGTCTGGGGCGTTTCCGCGACGCTGGGTAATCAGTCTCACGCCGAGCAGGTGCTGATCCCCAACGGCGGCGGCATCAGTGTGCAAGGGCAAACCCGCAAAGTGCTGCGGGTCGACACGCTGCTGCCCCCGGCGATCGAGCGTTTTCCCTGGGCCGGGCACATCGGGTTGAAGATGCTGCCGCAGGTGGTGGGCGAACTCGAATCCAGCGCCAGCAGCCTGGTGTTTACCAACACCCGTGCCCAGTCAGAGATCTGGTACCAGGCCCTCCTCGACGCCCGGCCGGACTGGGCCGGATTGATCGCGCTGCACCACAGCTCGTTGTCCCGCGACACCCGCGACTGGGTCGAACGCGCGCTCAAGGATGGCCAACTCAAAGCGGTGGTCTGCACCTCCAGCCTCGATCTGGGTGTGGATTTCCTGCCGGTGGAGCGGGTTCTGCAAATCGGCTCCGCCAAAGGTGTGGCGCGGCTCATGCAGCGTGCCGGGCGCTCCGGCCATGCACCCGGACGAGAATCACGGGTCACGCTGGTGCCAACCCACAGCCTTGAATTGATCGAGGCCGCCGCGGCGCAGGATGCTGTCGCGGCACGCTGCATCGAACCGCGGCTATCCCCGGTCAAGCCACTGGATGTATTGGTGCAGCACTTGGTCAGCATCGCTCTGGGCGGCGGTTTTCTCCCCGATGAGTTGTACGAAGAAGTCCGCGGAGCCTGGGCATATCGTGACCTGAACCCGGCCGAATGGGCATGGGCGCTGGCGTTCGTACGCCATGGCGGACTCTCCCTGACAGCCTATCCGGATTACCGCCGGGTCGAGCCCGATGAGCACGGTGTGTGGCGCGTGCCGGATGCACGGCTGGCCCGCAGGCATCGCATGAGCATCGGTACCATCGTCAGCGATGCGAGCATTCAGTTGAAATTCTGGAGCAAGGGTGGCGGTGGCAAACAGTTGGGCAGTGTCGAGGAGGGCTTTATTGCGCGCCTCAAACCCGGTGATGGTTTTCTGTTCGCCGGGCGCTTGCTGGAACTGGTGCGGGTAGAAAACATGACCGCGTACGTCAAACGCAGCACGGTGAAAAAAGCCGCGGTCCCGCGCTGGAATGGCGGACGCATGCCCCTATCCAATGAACTGGCAAAAGCGGTGGTCGCCCGATTCAGTGCCGCGGCGAAGGGTCATTATGTCGGCCCGCAAATGCAGGCGATGCGCCCCTTACTGCAAGTGCAACAACGGTGGTCGGGATTACCGACCGAAAACAGTCTGCTGGCCGAAGCCCTGAAGTCTCGCGAGGGCTGGCACCTTTTTCTTTTTCCCTTTGCCGGTCGCCAGGTGCATCTGGGGCTGGCCAGCCTGCTGGCGTGGCGGGCCAGTCAACGCCAGCCGCTGACCTTCTCGATCGCAGTCAATGATTACGGCCTGGAACTGCTCAGCGCCACGCCCGTCGATTGGTCGCGGCAACTCGATGCCGCCCTGTTCAGCGCCGATAATCTGTTGCAGGACGTACTGGCCAGTCTTAATGCCGGTGAACTGGCCCTGCGCCGTTTCCGGGAAATCGCTCGGATTGCCGGGCTGGTGTTCGCCGGCTACCCCGGCGCGCCGAAAAGCACGCGGCAGGTTCAGGCATCCAGCGGCCTGTTCTTCGAAGTGTTCAAACAATACGACGCGGGCAATTTATTGCTGGCTCAGGCCGGGGAAGAAGTGTTGCGGGAAGAGTTGGATATTCGTCGCCTGGAACAAACACTGGAGCGAATCAACCGGATGACATTGGACCTGCATCAGATCAAGCGACCAACGCCCCTTGGCTTTCCACTGCTGGTGGAACGGATGCGCGAAAGCATGAGCTCGGAAAAACTTGCCGACCGCATTCGACGCATGGTCAGCGATCTGGAAACAACCGCCGACACCGGGAAAACCTGATGAGTGCGCCCTATCCGATAAGCCTTTGTGGAGAAGAGCTCTGGCTGCTGCCGGAAAAAGCCGTCTATTGGCCGGCTCAACAAGCGTTGTTGGTGGCCGATGTGCATTTTGGCAAGGCCGCGGCCTATCGAAGCCTGGGTCAACCTGTACCTCAGGGTACAACCCAGCAGAACATTGCCGTGCTCGATGCCCTGTTGAAGGCACTTCCCTGCCGGCAATTGATTTTTCTCGGTGACTTTCTCCACGGCCCCGGCTCTCACGCGACAGCTACGCTCCAGGCGTTGGCCCAGTGGCGAGCGCGGCATCGTGACTTGCCCATGACGCTGATCCGCGGCAACCACGATAAACGTGCCGGCGACCCACCCGCCACACTGAACATTGGGGTGGTGCCTGAACCCATGTTACTGGGGCCTTTCGCTTTGCAGCACGAGCCGAACCCGTATCCTGGGCGGCATGTGCTGGCCGGGCACGTGCACCCGGTGTTTCGGCTCAACGGTCGAGGCCGGCAGCGTTTGCGCCTGACGTGTTTCAGGATTGGCGAGACGGTCAGCCTGTTACCGGCCTTCGGCGCGTTCACCGGGGGATATCAGGTTGAACGGGACGACAATTGCAGGATTTTTGTAATCGGCGACAACGAAATCTGGCCGGTGACCCTGTAGGAGCGAGCCTGTTGAATCGTCGCACCGTCGCGATGGACGCCAACGATGACGCGTGGCAACTGATACTGCGCGGCGTTCTCGGATTCATCGCGAGCAGGCTCGCTCCTACAGACAGCGGTCCGGTGTTGATCAGGCCACAGGCGCGGGAGGCGGTTCGTCCGGAAGCGTCGGCTCACCTGGCTCGGTAGGTTGTTCGTTGGGGGTATCAGGATCAGGCTGGCCGGGAATGCCCCCTGCCATGCTGATCGTCGGGTGTGCCAGCAAGGACCAGGCTAAAACGCCAACCTGATTGGGCTCGAGCCTTGCCAGTTCGGCACTTATTTGCGGGTCGATCTTCATAAAGCACTCCTGAGCGATGGCCCGATCTGCCTTGCGCGGATCGGAAGTACACTCCATAGAGTGTACGCTCGCTCAGGAATTCCCACGGTTTGTCGGACGGTTGACTCAGGTCCGTGGCAGGGTCACGCCACGCTGGCCCTGATACTTGCCGCCACGGTCCTTGTAGGACACTTCGCACTCTTCGTCGGATTCGAGGAACAGCATCTGCGCCACGCCCTCGTTGGCGTAGATTTTCGCCGGCAGATTGGTGGTGTTGGAAAACTCCAGAGTCACGTGGCCTTCCCACTCCGGCTCCAGCGGCGTGACGTTAACGATGATGCCGCAACGCGCGTAGGTGCTTTTACCCAGGCAGATGGTCAATACATTGCGCGGGATGCGGAAGTACTCGACGGTGCTGGCCAGGGCAAAGGAGTTCGGCGGGATGATGCACACGTCGCTGTGGATATCGACGAAGCTGCCGGCATCGAAGTTTTTCGGGTCGACGATGGCGGAGTTGATGTTGGTGAACACCTTGAAATGATTGGTGCAACGCACATCGTAGCCGTAGCTGGACACGCCGTAGGAGATCACACGGCTATCGTCGCTGCCACGCATCTGGCGCTCTACGAACGGCTCGATCATGCCGTGCTCTTGCGCCATGCGGCGAATCCACTTGTCCGATTTGATGCTCATGGCTGTGTCCTGAATAGCGAGGTGGAAAAAATCTGTCCGGCATCTTACCGGGGCGCGCCGCCGGGTTCAAAGCACTGGGCGCAATTCTCGATGATCCTGCCGAAATTACGGACCTTCGAAGCAATACGATGCACCGTCGATCACGAAAACCGAGAAACCTTCGCAAGAAGCATTGGCACGTCTCGGAAAAAGGGTTAAGGTGGCGCCACTGTGCTGCTTGTGTCACTGAGAATCTCTACACGATATGTTGAATTTCGATCCAACCATCTACAAGAATTTTTCCTGCTCTTTGCACTCAGTCTCGGCCAGGGTTCTTCCTGAGTCGCAGTTATCTTTGTTCAAGGAGTTACACCATGTCTAATCGCCAAACCGGTACCGTTAAGTGGTTCAACGATGAAAAAGGCTTCGGCTTCATCACTCCACAATCCGGTGACGACCTGTTCGTTCACTTCAAAGCTATCCAATCCGACGGCTTCAAAAGCCTGAAAGAAGGCCAACAGGTTTCTTTCATCGCTACCCGCGGTCAGAAAGGCATGCAAGCTGAAGAAGTTCAAGTTATCTAACTTGTACTTGCTTTAGTAAAAGGCCCCGCCCTCAAAAGCGGGGCTTTTTTGTGGGCGAGTGTTTTGTCGGCCAAGAGCTTTTGATTGCGCTGACGCCATCGCGGGCAAGCCTCGCTCCTGCAGATATCCAATGACTCTGTAGAAACGAGGCTTGCCTGCGATGGGTTCTTGAAGTGGAAGCGGGTTTACCAGGTCACACCAAATCCAGCGGTGTAGCGGGTCTTGTCCAGGTCGGCTTCTTGCGTACCGTCGACGATGTCGCGCTCAGCCTTGAGATTGAGAGAAGCCCAATCCGTCACCTTATAGCGCAAGCCCATCTCGGCATCCAGCGCATACTCGGCCACGCCGGACAGTGGCTTGCCCACCTCGCCATTGGTGAAGAACTCGACTTTCTTGCCGATCAGGTAGCGGTTGTAATCCCACTTCATCGCCACGGAATAAAAGTTGTCCTTACTACCGTCGGCAAATTGATAATCCGTGCGGTTGATCAGCGAGCCGAGGGAGAACGCCCCCAGCTCGTTATCCCAGAACTGGTAACCCGGACCGGTACCGACCGTGCGTTGACGGGACAGGTCTTCAACCTTGTCCCGCTTATAGACCAGTCGACCCTGCCAGAACCACTTTTCGGTCAGGAAGCGGTCGAGGGAGTACTCGGCCCGCCAATTGTCCGTAGTCACCACATCGTCCTGGAACTCGCGGTTGTACTCGCCTTCCGCAATGTGGCGCCAGCGACCATGACGCGCGGATGTCTTGAAGTCGACATCGTAATCGTCGGTGTCCTTGTCGGCGCGCTGGTAATCCAGAGCTGCATCAATGTTGCCTTTCCAGACCAGATCCTCGACGACAGGCTTGGGCTTGAGCATCTGCTGAATGCTCGCCAACTCCACCGTCTTGGGCGCATCACCGTTGGCCAGAGTTACCTTGCCATCCTCCGCCGCGTGCAACGACTTGGCCACCTCCCCGGTGTAGGCATCCTGCTTGACCAGCAGATGTTGATCGCTCTCCAGGGTTTTCACCTTGTTCCAGTCGATCGGCACGGCACCGGCATACTCGGTCTGAACCAGCAGCTTGCCGCCATCGAACAGGATGATCTTGCCGCTCAACTTGTCACCGTTCTTCAACCAGACGGTATCCGCGAGCAAAGGAGTGGAGGCACTGACGACAGCGAGGCACAGCAGGGTTCTGGACAACATAAGCAAATACAGGCTCAGGTTCGCGAAAAAAAGTCGGCATTATCCGCAGGAATAAGGCCCTAGCAAGGACTGACCCGACTATTTCTATTGAGTTCATTTCTCAATTGGCGATCGAGGATTTACTCTACGGACGGTACTGTAATTTTTTTCAGGGACTGCGCACGTGACCGAAACAGAAGCTGAACCCGAAAGCGCAGCGCAAATCCGACGCACGGCGCTCTATCTGACCCTGGCCCAAGTGCCCGAAGGCAAAGTGGTGAGCTACGGTCAGTTGGCGGAGTTGGCCGGTTTGGGCCGGGCCGCGCGCTGGGTCGGACGGACCCTGAGCCAACTGCCCGCAGACAGCAAGCTACCCTGGCACCGCGTACTTGGCGCCGGAGGGCGCATCAGCCTCCCCGTTGGCAGCCCGTCGGGGGATGAACAACGCGCGCGATTGCGCATGGAGGGCATCAGTATCCTGAATAATCGTGTTGATATTCAGCGCCATGGGTGGCGCCCGGTAGAGCACAGCGGTTAGAGTGCGCGCTTTGTTTCCGTATTTCTTGAGGCAGACTCCAGCCCATGCCCCGTAAAACCTGGCGCGCCGCGCTCGCTGCCTATGCCAGCCCCTCGACGCTTGTACTGCTATTGCTGGGTTTCGCCGCCGGCCTGCCCTACATGCTGGTGTTCTCGACGCTTTCCGTCTGGCTGCGTGAAGCCGGCGTGGCGCGCGAGACCATCGGCTACGCCAGCCTGATCGGCCTGGCCTACGCCTTCAAATGGGTCTGGTCGCCCTTGCTCGACCAATGGCGCCTGCCCTTGCTCGGCAAGCTCGGTCGTCGACGTTCCTGGCTGGTGCTTTCCCAGGCACTGGTGATCCTCGGCCTGGTCGGCATGGGCTTTTGCGACCCGCAAAAACATTTGTCCTGGCTGATCGCCATCGCTGTAGTGGTCGCGTTCGCCTCGGCGACGCAGGATATTGCGGTTGACGCCTATCGCCTGGAAATCGCCGAAGACAATCGCCAGGCTGCCCTGGCCGCCAGCTACATGTCCGGTTATCGAATCGCGGCGCTGCTGGCCACGGCCGGCGCGCTGTTCTTCGCCGAAGGTTTCGGCTCCACCGGCTTCAACTACAAGCACTCCGCCTGGGCCGGCACGTACCTGCTGTTCGGCGCCTTGATGGTTCCGGCGCTGCTGACCTCGTTGTTCATGCGCGAACCGCCCGTGCCGCTGCGCACGCAATTGCAGGCCGGACGCTACAGTTTCGTGCATCAATTGGCCTCGGTGTTCGTTCTGATCGTACTGCTGGTTTCCGTGCCGGCCATGTTCACCCAGCTCTACAACACCGACTTCGCCAGCGTGCTGTTCGAAGGTGTGAGCCCGCTTGACCTGCTGCTCCAGGACCGCGCCTTCCTGCGGGCAATCCTCTACACCACGCTCACCGCCCTGTGCCTGTCAGCCATGGGCCGTCGCGGGCTGGCGCCGGTGCTGACTCCGGTCAACGACTTCATTCTTCGCTATCGCTGGCAAGCGCTGCTGCTGCTTGGCCTGATCGCCACTTACCGGATGTCCGACACGGTCATGGGCGTGATGGCCAACGTGTTCTATATCGACCAAGGTTTCACCAAAGACCAGATCGCCAGCGTCAGCAAGATCTTTGGCCTGATCATGACCCTGGTGGGTGCCGGCATGGGTGGCCTGCTGATCGTGCGTTTCGGCATCCTGCCGATCCTGTTCATCGGCGGCGTGGCCTCCGCTGGGACCAACATCCTGTTCCTGATGCTCGCCGACATGGGTGCCAACCTGAACATGCTGGTATTGACCATTTCACTGGACAACTTCAGTTCCGGCCTTGCGACCTCGGCATTCGTGGCCTATCTGTCGAGCCTGACCAACCTCAAATTCTCCGCCACCCAATACGCCCTGCTCAGCTCGATCATGCTCTTGCTGCCGCGCCTGATCGGCGGTTACTCCGGGGTCATGGTGGAAAAATTCGGCTACCACAATTTCTTCCTGATCACTGCCCTGCTGGGTGTTCCGACGCTGCTGCTGATCGCCTTGCACTGGTTCCAGGAAAGTCGCCG
>NZ_RCNW01000320.1:0-10487 GCF_004307605.1 Pseudomonas sp. Sample_24 | reverse complement strand
TTCATTGCTCTGGACCCGAGCCCACAACACCAGACCCTGGTTTTTCTCGAAGATATCGCGCAAATCGCCCAACAAGCCCAACAAATGAAACTCGCCGCCCTTGGCCGCCTGACCGCCGGTATCGCCCATGAAATACGCAATCCGCTGGGCGCCATCAGTCACGCCGCACAGCTATTGCGAGAATCAGAGGAACTGAACAGCGCCGATCAACGTCTGACGCAGATTATTCAAGACCACTCTCAACGAATGAATCGGGTAATCGAAAACGTCCTGCAAATGTCCCGCCGCCAACAAACCGTGGCGCAGCGCCTCGACCTGAAGCCGTGGTTGCAACAGTTCGTCACTGAAATTCGCGAGGCCGCGACCGAGCGTCAACAGATACACCTGAACATCGGCCCCGGCGACTTCAAGACGTTAATGGACCCGGACCAATTGCACCAGATCATCGACAACCTGATACGCAACGCCTGGCGCCACAGCGCGCAAAACCACGACCTGGCGCAAGTCTGGCTTGAATTGTTCATTGATCCCGACAGCCAGTTGCCGATCCTCGAAGTGCTCGATGACGGGGCCGGTGTGACGCCGGACCATCAGGCGCAACTGTTCGAACCGTTTTTCACCACCAGCCACCAGGGCACCGGCCTTGGGCTGTATCTGTCCCGTGAGTTGTGCGAAAGCAACCAGGCACGCCTAGACTTCAAACCACGCCAAGGCGGCGGCTGCTTTCGCATCACCTTTGCTCACGGACGGAAACAAAGTTGAATATGAGCCCACGGCAAAAAGTCCTGATCGTCGACGACGAACCGGACATCCGCGAACTCCTGGAAATCACCCTGGGACGGATGAAACTCGATACCTACAGTGCGCGTAACGCGAGCGAGGCCCTGGCCCTGCTCAATCGCGAAACATTCGATCTGTGCCTGACCGACATGCGCCTGCCCGATGGCACCGGCCTGGAGCTGGTGCAGCACATCCAGCAACGTTATCCACAGATCCCGGTGGCCATGATCACGGCGTATGGCAACGTTGATACGGCAATCAACGCGCTCAAGGCCGGCGCTTTCGACTTTCTGACCAAACCGGTGGATCTCAACCGCTTGCGGGAACTGGTTAACAGCGCCCTGCTCCTGCCCTCTCCTGGCGTCGCCATCGACCGACGGTTGTTGGGCGATTCGTTGCCCATGCGCAACTTGCGCAAGCAGATCGACAAATTGGCGCGCAGCCAGGCTCCGGTGTACATCAGCGGCGAATCCGGTAGCGGCAAGGAGTTGGTGGCGCGGCTGATCCATGACCGTGGCCCACGTGCCAACCAACCCTTTATCCCGGTCAATTGCGGAGCGATCCCGTCGGAACTGATGGAAAGCGAGTTTTTCGGGCATCGCAAAGGCAGCTTCAGCGGCGCCATCGAAGACAAGCCCGGCCTGTTCCAGGCTGCGCATGGCGGCACGCTGTTCCTCGACGAGGTGGCTGACCTGCCGCTGCCGATGCAGGTCAAACTGCTGCGGGCGATCCAGGAAAAAGCCGTACGCAGCGTCGGCGGCCAGCAGGAAGAGGTGGTCGATGTGCGCATTCTTTGCGCCACGCATAAAGACCTTGGTGGCGAAGTCGCCGCGGAACGCTTTCGCCAGGACCTCTACTACCGTTTGAACGTGATCGAGCTACGAGTGCCGCCCCTGCGCGAACGCCGTGACGACATCGAGCCATTGGCCAGCCACGTGCTCAAACGGTTGGCAGCCGATACGGGTCAAGCGCCGGCAAAACTGCACCCGCAAGCACTTGAGGCACTGAAAAATTACCGTTTCCCCGGTAATGTGCGGGAACTGGAAAACATGCTCGAACGGGCGCACACCCTCTGCGAAAACAAACAGATCGAGGCCGGCGACCTGCGATTGGCCGAGGGTAACTGCACGCCTGAGGGCGGGGTGCCGGATCTGACGCAAATCGACAATCTGGAAATGTATCTGGAAAACGTCGAGCGCCAGCTGATTCTTCAGGCGCTGGAAGAAACCCGCTGGAACCGCACGGCGGCGGCTCAGCGGTTGAATCTTTCATTCAGGTCGATGCGTTACAGGCTGAAAAAATTAGGGTTGGATTGAGGGCCCCCATCGCGGGCAAGCCCGCGATGGCAATCTGACAAGCAACAAATTCCTGACGGTCAAATCCGCCCGGACGGAGCATACGGCGCCGGGTCAATAATCGGATCGCGATCCAACATCACATCGGCAAACAACTGGCACGACGCCGGCGCCAGCACCAGCCCATTGCGGAAATGCCCGCAGTTGAGCCACAAGCCTTCAAACCCGGGCACCCGGCCAATGTAGGGAATACCTTGCGGCGAACCCGGGCGCAAACCGGCCCAATGCCCGACCACTTCGGCATCCGCCAACGCCGGGATCAGCTCAATCGCCGAGGCCTTGAGGCTCTCCAGCGCCGATTCGGTTGGCGTCTTGTCGTAGCCTTCATACTCCAGCGTACTGCCGATCAGAATGTGCCCGTCGCGTCGGGGAATCGCGTAACGCCCCTTGGCCAGCACCATGCTCGGCAGAAAATCCGCCGCGCACTTGTAGAGAATCATCTGTCCTTTCACCGGCTCGACCGGCAACTCCAGGCCCAGGCCCTTGAGCAAATCACCGCTCCAGGCACCCGCGGTCAAGACCACTTGATCGCCATGAATCGCACCACCAGAAGTCTGCACACCGACGACTTTTTCGCCTTCGCGAATAAAACCACTGACCTCGCACTGCTCATGAATCGTCACGTTCGGCAGTGCCTGCAGTGCTGCCTTGAGCGATTTCACCAAACGCGGATTGCGTACATTGGCTACATCAGCCATGTAGATGGCCCGGGAAAAACCACCGCCCAGCACCGGCACCGCATCGTGCGCCGCCGAGATATCCACAGCCCGCAACGGACGGTTCTCGCGCACTGCCCAGGCCAGCGCCTCGGCCTCGTCGTCCAGATCGAGCCAATACAGACCGGTGGTATGCACCTCTGGATCGACCCCGGTGGCAGCAAACAAGCGCTCACCCAGCTGTGGATAAAAGTCCTGGGACCAATGAGCCAGCGCGGTAACTGCCGGGTTGTAACGCCATGGATAGAGCGGCGAAACAATGCCGCCACCCGCCCAGGACGACTCCTGACCGACATTCGAACGGTCCAGCAGCACAACGCTCTGCACTTCGGACGCGAGATTGAATGCCGTCAGCAGGCCGATTACCCCGCCACCGACAATCACCACTTGCTGTTGCCTGTTCATATTCTGATCCAACCGATAAATAGACAGTGGACGCAAAAGGCGCCCGAAAAACCTCAGCGACCCCAGCAGTCCTTGGTGGTCAGGCCGGCCGTGGCGTTGACCATGCCGCGCACGCCTGTATTGGTGATAGTGAAATCACCGCACTTGTCGGTCGCCATGGCTGTACCGGCCTTGCGCACCGCCGTCAGCAGGAAAGTCTGGTCGGTCAGGGTCGACGTGATGGTGTAGTAATCATTGCCAGGGCTCAGGCCGGCAACGCCGGTATACACATTCTTTTGTGTATAGAAACGCTCGAGAATCTGCGCCTGCTCGGAAAGCAGGCCGGCCACTTCGGCACGACGGCCCTTCTTCAGGTACTCGGTGAAACTGGGTGCAGCGATGGTCATGACAATCCCGATGATCGCAATCACGATCATGATTTCGATCAGGGTAAAACCGCGGTTGGATCTGTGCATGCCTCAACTCTCACTTACTGTATTTGTCGCCACATGATGCGACGGCTGCCACCGCCGGATTTTTCCACCACAGTCGTAGTGGTACCACTGGTATCGGTCACATATTTGCGTGTCCCGCCGTTGACGATGTCGTTCAAGCTCGGATTGCCACCGGTGAAAATCACACCCGCGGACACGGTATCGTTGCTGTCGACCACGCCGTCGCTATTGGTGTCGAGCACCGCATAGTTGAGCATCTTACCGCTGAACGCATCGAGTTCGACCAGTTTGCCGGTGCCGAAGCTCGCGCACGGGTCAGTGGTGTCGACACTGGCCGTGGTAAAGACGATCCGACCCAGTATCAGATTGGCCTGATTGATCACCCGTTCACCGGTCAACACGTTGTTGTACACCAATGGCAGGTACCAGCCCTTTTCCGCTGGATAAGTCACCTCGTTCTGGCTGGTGGTGATGAACTGACCTGAGCTACCCGAGAACACACCCGTCACCGCCTGAGCCTGCAAGCTCGAGGTGGTGATCTGCCCGGAACCACCGTCCGCATCCCACACCGCGTAGAACGCCTGCAAATCCTTGTTGGTCTTGTCCGCCGTTTCGTTGAATTTTCCGCTGCCGAAAAATACCACTTTGCCACCCAGCGAGTTATCCGCCAGCAAGGGTTGCGCGGTGATGGGCTGGGTCGTACCACCCGCCGTGGTGAACAACGGCTTGCCGGAAAACGCCACGCCCCAGGTGTCGATAGAAGTACCGCTCAAGTCAAACTTCCACAGCCGCCCCTTCAAATCCCCGCCATAAGCGGCCTGCACCACGTTCTGCGAGTTGACCCTGAGCTTCACCGAGGACAAACCGTTGCTGGTCTCGCTGCCGTCGACGACGATTTTCTTGATCAGCGAGCCGTCGCGGACATCCACTACGTACAGGGCTGCGACCCCGGAGTTGCTGCCGTAGCCGTTGGAAATGAACGCAGCCCAACGACCGTCGGCCAAGCGTGCCACTTCCGGACGGGCGTAGGCATAACCCAGATCATTGAAAGCGTTTGCGGTGTTTGCGCTGGTCGGCGCGCTGATTTCCCACAACGCTCTGGTCGCATTGCCCGCCGAGGCATCGAAGAGTTGCAAGGCGTAGAAGGTCCGCCCTCCCGCCCCGGTGCCACCGAGCGCCAGGGTTTTCCAGGCGCTGTTGAGTTGGGCATCGAACACGCCCACCTGCCCGTCCACCAGGAACTTGTGGCTGACGCCGTTGATGTAGCCGGTATCGGCGATGTAGCGCAGCGACGGCAACACACTCGACGGCATGTAGGCGTAGCGTCGTGCGCCGCTGGTGGAGTTGATGACGTTAACGAAACCGTCGTTGGCGTTGACCACCAGGCTGGCATTCATGTTGGCCGCTTTGGTGGCCAGATAAGCGCTGTAGGTGCTGTCGCCGGAAAGGTCGGAGGCGGTTTTGTCCGTTGGTGACGCCAGGACCAGCGGCGAGTTGATGATATCCCCCAGCAACACACTGCGTACTTTCAACCCGGTCTTGTTGGTGCCCTTGCTCCACTCCACCAGATCGCTGCCGGTGATACCGCTGGGCAGGCCTTGATTGAGGGTGGTTTGTTGGGCTGTGGAGAAGTTGGCATAGGCCAACGTCACGACGGTGTTGGTTTGACTGTTCCAGGACTGATAGGTCGGCGCCGTGGCGCCAGGCACGATGGCCGTGTCGGTGGTCCACTGCACCGCACTGGTGTTGACCGTGCCACTGGCGGTGAAGCCGTAGGACTTGATGGTGCCGCGCCAATCCTTGGGGTCATAGCTGGTTTGAAAGAAGCTGCTACCGCTGCCGAGAATCGTCCCACTGGTCACGCCACTGCCACCGGACCCCGCCTTGGAAGTGATTTCGCTCAGCGCGGAGGACAGCGCGGCATTCAGTCCGGTGCTGTCGGTAGCCTGATAGTACTTGCCCTGACCGTAGTTGGCAGCATCCGACAGCATCTGGTTCGCCGCGGTGAAACCCACGGTGTAGGTGTTCATGTTTTGCTTGGGGAAATCTGTCGCGTTCCAGCTTTTGCCGGCCAGATCGGTTCCGGTGGAGCGCATGTCGATGTCGAAGGCGAATTTGGCGATGTCGTCCAGATAGAGGGTGTCGCCCTCGCCGTCACCGCTGAGGTTGTCACCGTCGTTGGCGCTGTTGCCGTCCCAGTTCGGCAGACGAGTGCCACCCAGCGGATCGTTGGTGGGAAACGTCCGGTCGTAGGTGGGCAAACCGTCGGTAATGACCACCCCGTAGTTCTTCTGGCAGCGATACTGGATCGGGCTGGTATAGGTCGCCGGCGTGGAGTTGTAGTACGGCGCCATGCCGCGCATGTATCGCGTCACTTCGTAATAGGCTTCCGCCAACGGTGTGTTGGCCACGGCACTCAAGCCATTGATCGAGGAAATCAGCGCGTTGTAGTTGGCATCCACCGACAGATCGCTGACAGCCCGGGCAATGTAGCCACCGTTGCCCGGGTTATTACTGATGGGGGAATTGAACGTCGCAAGTCCGATACGCAATGAGCGATTGCTGGTGACCAGATTCTTCGAGACATCCTGAGCGACGCTGATCCGATACTCATCGGGAATTGCATTGGCGCCCGAGGTAAAATCCCGGCTCGAACCGTTGGCCAGCCCCAACAGATACGCCAGATAGTTTGCGGTATACCGGGTGTTTTCATTGCCGACCGGGTCGGGCAATCTCAGGCAAATCGGCGTCAGCCCGAGAAAGCCTCGATAGAAACCGTACCAATTGCCGTTGTTCGGGCAACCGCCCCGGTTCAGGCTCGACAGGGAAATATTGGTGTCGCTCATGTCCAGGTTCTGGCCACTGAGGCATGACGAGTTGGAACCGCAGATCGCGATCTGCGCGCGATTGACCGTGGGATCGAATCCCGGCGCCCAGATGATGTTATTCATGCTCCCTGAATCGTCGATCATCAACATCACGTTTGGCGCGACCGCTGCGGCGCTTAACAAAGGTGAGTCCGAAGGCGTGAAGGCGTAGGTCGGTGCCGCCAGATACAGGCCCAAAACAGCACCGCAAATTAACTGCCAATACCGCGTGCGCCATTCAGTACTTCGCATAAATGCTCTCCACCACACTTCGCGAGTTGCCCGCGATGCCCACGGCAGTTACCCGGTACAAGGTTGCCGAGGTGTTGCTCGGCACGTTCACCGC
This sequence comes from Pseudomonas sp. Sample_24, assembly GCF_004307605.1. Classification (NCBI taxonomy): domain Bacteria; kingdom Pseudomonadati; phylum Pseudomonadota; class Gammaproteobacteria; order Pseudomonadales; family Pseudomonadaceae; genus Pseudomonas; species Pseudomonas sp. Sample_24. Next base: position 3,584 of record NZ_RCNW01000320.1, on the reverse strand, counting down.
CGTCAGGGTGGTGCCGATGTTTTGCACCCCGTAAAAGCCATTGCCCGAAGCGATCCAGGTCACCCCTGAGGTTGAATTGAAACCGGCAGCCTTGATGGTCGATGACTCGGCCGGCGGCGCACATTGGCTGGTGCCGCTGCACACTGCCAGTGTGAAGCTCTCGAGTTGCACTGCGCTTTCACCCACGCGCAACGCCGCTTCGGCGGTCTGGAATGACTGATTGCGCAGGCTTACGCTGCCGGCCATTTTTTCTTGCAAGGTGGCGTTCTGCATCGATGAAATGCCGATTAGCGTCAGCAATAGCAAGAAAACCAGGCTGACCAGCAATGCCATGCCGCGCTGGGCGTGAAACGCCATCATTTGTCCCCCGCTCATGGCAGTCGGTTGCGCAACGCGGCAACCACGTTGAAGGTTTGGTTACTGACCCGGTTGTTCGGATCGGTGAGGGTCAAACTCAATCGCACGCTGCGGATGCGTGCCGGGTCGGACGGGTTGCTGCTGTAACTGGAAGCCGACGAGTCGGCAGCAGAGCTGGCAAGGCCAAAGCTCACATTGAAGGCGCTGACGTTGTCCACCAGGACCTGCTGGGCCGGCGTGCCTCGGCCTACACCCATGGTCAACTGGCCGTTCTTCAAGCTGTAGATCAACCGTCGAATCGGGAATGCCAGCTGCCCCGAAGCCGGCGCGCGCAGGTCGCTGTATGCCGTTGCAGTGTTTCGACAGTCGGATATCACCGTCCAGGTCGGCGTCCCGCCGCTGCCTCCGACATCCGCCGTTACCAAAGTCAGTTTGAGGTTGGTGTTATCCCAACTGATCGGTGTGATTTGCGCCGCGTTGAAATCACCCGGCGTACTGGCGTCCGTGATCGTCCCCAGACAACCGAACATGCCCACCATGCGGATTTCCTGAATCATCTTGCTCAGCACGAAACGCGCGTCTTCCTGCATCGCAGCGGCGGCGTTCTGGCTGACGTAGGTGTTTTTCGACGCGATGAAAATCTGCACCACGCCCAGGACCACCACCAGACTCAAGGCCAGGGCGACCAGCAATTCGATCAGGCCGAAGCCTCTTTGCCGGCGGTTCATGGCGTCGATACCGGGTCAACGGTGGCACGACTGGTGAGGACGAAACTGCGACGTGCATTGGCGCTATTGGCGGCCCTGGAGTCATCCCAAGTGATGGTGATGGTATAAACCCGCTGATTGAGTGCGATGCTGCCCGTAGCGGTGGGACCGCCGAAGTTGACGATATTACGAGTGAAGTCGTAGAGGTCCTGGTCCCGGGCTACGTTGAGGTTGCCGGAAGTCGGAGGTGTCACGGTGTAATCGGCAGCGGAGTTGGCGCGGATACGGTCCATCATGTCGTAGGCGATGAAACTGGCCTGGCTGGTCATCCGCGCACTGTCGGTGTATTTCAGCGCATTCAATTGAAAAGCTGCCGCCCCCAACAGCCCGACGCTCAATATCAACAACGCAACCAGAACTTCGATCAATGTCATGCCGTCCTGTGCATGCTTGCTCCATGGCCTCATCCGCAATTTCCACCCAATAGAATTCGTCCGTTCAAACACACATTCAGCGTCCTGCTTTGCGACCCCAGCACATAACTGATCACCACCGCCGTGGACGATGACGCCAGCCCGCCCAGATTGTTGAAATCAATGGGGGTCACCCCTGAGGTTAGTGTCAGAGTCGCTCCGCTGCTCATCGCTGGAACAACCCGCAATACATTGGCCGCAGTGCCAGTACCGTCATAGACCGCTAACTCTCCGGTCCAGACGCCGTCGCCTGCCTTGGGCCGCAGCCGCGTCGTCACGCCTCGGTCGATGGCCTCGAGGCGAGCGAAATTCAGACTGCGTTGCAGGTCGCCGATTTCAGTGTCGGCCTTTGTCGTTTGGGCCGAGCGGGTAAACGCCGGGACGGCCAAAGTGATCAGCACCAGAAAGATCCCCAGCGCGATCAACAACTCGACCAGCGTGAAACCTTTTGAATGATGTTGCATCGGTGCCCTCCGTTGCCGTCGGCTATACCTGCAATTACACGCTAGAACATTCCACCGCCCCAGCGCGGTAGATTTGCCATCAGTCGCGCAGGGAGCGCACAGATCACGCCACTCCAGGGAGGGAGATATCATGCGCCAGCACGGTTTCAGCCTGATTGAACTGCTTATGGGACTGACGATTGTCGGGATTGTTCTACATTTGGTCAGTCCGGCATTCGCGGCAGTTACCGAATCGAACCTTCGCGAGCAGGCTGCGCAGTCGCTGTACAGTGACATCCGCACCGCCAGAACCGAGGCGATCGCCCGCCATCAGAGCGTGATGATTCATTCCATCAACGGTGACTGGGGCCAGGGTTGGCGAATCATTCTGGATATCAGTGGCAAGGGGCACAAAGACCCCGGCAATCCGCTGCTGGTCGAGCGTCAAAGCGCCACGCCGATGCCGATCGTCGGTAACCGACCTGTCAGCCAGTTCGTGCGTTTCAGCCATCTGGGCGAACCACAGTTCGCCCGGGGAGAATTTCAGGCGGGGACATTACATGTTTGCGCTGCGCGCGAAGCGGTCAGTCAGTATCAGGTGGTACTGGCGCCGAGCGGACGCGTCAGCCTGCGCAGCGCGAAGGCTGAGCAGGCGTTGTGCGCAGAAGGAAAAACGCTTAAAGCAGGGAGCGGACGCGCAGTTCTTTAGGCATGGAGAACGTGATGTTCTCCTCACGACCGGCCAGCTCATCGGCACCGGTAGCGCCCCAGGCCTGCAACTGCTGGATCACGCCGCGCACCAGCACTTCCGGTGCAGAGGCGCCAGCCGTAATGCCGATACGTTCGACACCGTCGAACCAGCTCTTTTGCAGGTCTTCAGCGCCATCAATCAGATAGGCCGGGGTCGACATGCGTTCGGCCAGCTCACGCAGGCGATTGGAGTTCGAGCTGTTGGGGCTGCCGACAACCAACACCACATCGCATTCGTCGGCCAGTTGCTTGACCGCATCCTGACGGTTTTGCGTGGCGTAGCAGATGTCGTCCTTGCGTGGCCCACCGATGGCCGGGAAACGCGTACGCAGGGCATCGATGACGCGACTGGTATCGTCCATGGACAAGGTTGTCTGGGTCACGAACGCCAGTTTCTCGGGGTTATGCACTTGCAGCGCGGCGACATCCTTTTCGTCTTCGACGAGGTAGATCGCGCCACCATTGCTGGCATCGTACTGGCCCATGGTGCCTTCGACTTCCGGGTGCCCGGCGTGGCCGATGAGGATGCATTCGCGACCGTCGCGGCTGTAACGCGCGACCTCGATGTGCACCTTGGTCACCAGCGGGCACGTGGCATCGAATACTTTCAGGCCACGGCCGGCAGCTTCGGTGCGCACTGCCTGGGAAACACCGTGGGCACTGAAGATCACGATCACGTCGTCCGGCACCTGATCCAGTTCCTCGACAAAGATCGCGCCACGGTTGCGCAGGTCTTCGACGACAAATTTGTTGTGGACCACTTCATGGCGCACATAGATCGGCGGCCCGAAGACTTCCAGGGCGCGGTTGACGATTTCGATCGCCCGGTCCACACCGGCGCAGAAGCCACGGGG
>NZ_RCNW01000026.1:0-1554 GCF_004307605.1 Pseudomonas sp. Sample_24 | reverse complement strand
TGATCATGCGAAGGATTTTCCGGATGTTGCCGCGCTTTCCTGCCGTCACCCGCTGCCTGACACTTGCCGCTCTCTGTGTAGCTGGCCCCGTCGCAGCATTGGAGCTGCCACTACCACCGCCTGGGGAAGACATCGTCGGCCAGGTGCAAGTGATCAAGGCCAAATACGAAGATACCTTCGCCGACCTTGGCACCACCTACGACCTGGGCTACACGGAAATGGTCGCGGCCAACCCGGGCGTGGACCCATGGCTGCCGGGCGCCGGCACCGAAATCGTGCTGCCGACCCGCTTCATTCTGCCGCCGGGGCCGCGTGAAGGCATCGTCATCAACCTCGCCGAGTACCGCCTCTACTACTTCCCGAAAGGCCGGAACGTGGTCTACACCTTCCCGCTGGGCATCGGTCGTGAAGGCTGGGGCTCGCCGATTGCCCACACCAGCATCATCGCCAAGACGCCAAACCCGACCTGGACGCCTCCAGCATCGATCAAGGCCGAGCACGCCGCCGACGGCGACCCGTTGCCGAATGTGGTGCCGGCCGGCCCGGACAACCCGCTGGGGCCGTTCAAGTTCACCCTGGGCACTCCGGGCTACCTGATCCACGGTTCGAACAAGAAGTTCGGCATCGGCATGCGCACCAGCCACGGCTGCTTCCGCATGTTCAACAACAACGTGCTGGAAATGGCCGGCATGGTGCCAGTCGGGACGTCGGTGCGGATCATCAACGACTCCTACAAGTTCGGCGTGAGTGGCGGCAAGGTTTACCTGGAAGCGCACACACCACTGGACGACAAGGGCAATCCGTCGGTGGTCGACAAGCACACGGCTGTGATCAATGCGATGCTCAAGCGTGAAGACATCACCAATAATCTGCGCATGAATTGGGATGTGGTACGTGATGTAGTGGCAGCCGAAGATGGTCTGCCGGTGGAGATCGGCGTACCGAGCACGGCTGCTCCGATGGTATCGAGCGCACCCCTCGACCCGCTGCAGTAATGCTTGAAAGGAGCCCGTCGATGTTGCTCGCATCGACGGGTTTTTTTATGCCTGCATCAAAAGCCGGGCAATAAAAAAGCCGACCCAAAAATGGGTCGGCTTGATAACAATCCCGAAGGACTATTACTTGCGGCTAGCTTTTTCCAGCATGCGCAGAGCACGCTCGTTAGCTTCGTCAGCAGTCTGTTGTGCTTTTTGAGCAGCAGCCAGAGCTTCATCAGCTTTACGGTAAGCTTCGTCTGCACGAGCCTGGGAGCGAGCAGCTGCGTCTTCAGTAGCGGTCAGACGTGCTTCGGTTTCTTTCGATGCGCTGCTGCAACCGGTAGCCAGAACTGCGGCCAGAGCCAGAGCAGAGAATTTCAGAACGTTGTTCATCGTGTTCCCCTTCAAGGACTTTCTATTAAGTAGCTGTCTCCTCAGAGTGAGGAAATAGCCGGCGTACATACTACCCATAAGTTGTAGTAAGTAAAACTGACGTGACGCAAGAAGCCTAAAAAATTGTAGGCGTTGATTCTTTTTCGAGCAACTTTTAACTGCACTGTATAAAAAATATCCAGCT
>NZ_RCNW01000429.1:0-10559 GCF_004307605.1 Pseudomonas sp. Sample_24 | reverse complement strand
GTCCGGCGCTAGAATAGCGGGACCGTTGACGACAAAGGGACAAGGTTATCATGCGCACACTAAATCGCCTGTTGCTGGCTGGCTTGTTTGCAATCACTCCATTGGCTGTTATGGCGGCGGACGATGCGCCATCGCCGGAACCGGATGTAACCATCCGCACGGAAGGCGACAACACGATCAAGGAATACCGCCAGAATGGCTTCCTGTATGCCATTCAGGTCACGCCGAAGGGCGGAAAACCGTACTTTCTGGTGCGCGCCGATGGATCGGACGGTAACTTTATCCGCTCGGATCAGCCCGATATGCTGATTCCGTCGTGGAAGATCTTCGAGTGGAAGTAGTTTCTTAATTTCAATTGGCGCCCACCAGCGCCCGTACTGGCAGCTTAAACATGTCTGTGTTCACCCCCCTGGCTCGGCCTGAGCTGGAAGCTTTTCTCGCCCCTTATGGCCTCGGCCGCCTGCTTGATTTCCAGGGGATTGCCGCCGGTAGCGAAAACACCAATTTTTTTATCAGCCTGGAGCAGGGCGAGTTTGTCCTGACCCTGGTCGAGCGTGGCCCGGTGCAAGAAATGCCGTTCTTCATCGAGCTGCTCGACGTGTTGCACCAAGCCGATCTGCCGGTGCCATACGCCATCCGCACCACGGACGGCGTGGCGTTGCGTGAGCTGGCTGGCAAGCCTGCATTGTTGCAACCGCGCCTGGCCGGCAAGCACATCAAGCAGGCCAACGCGCAACATTGCGCGCAAGTGGGCGAGTTGCTGGCGCATCTGCACCTGGCCACCCAAGCCGCAAACATGATCAAGCGCAAGACCGATCGTGGCCTGGACTGGATGCTGGAGGAGGGTACGCAATTCCTTTCGCACGTGAATGCCGAGCAAAAGGAACTGTTGCAGCGAGCGCTGGAAGAAATCACCCGGCAGAAAGAGAAAATTCTGGCGCTGCCTCGCGCCAACATCCACGCCGACCTGTTCCGCGACAACGCGATGTTCGAGGGCACGCACCTGACCGGGCTGATCGACTTCTACAACGCGTGTTCGGGGCCGATGCTCTACGACGTGGCGATTGCCTTGAACGACTGGTGTTCCGATGACGATGGTCTGATCGACGGAGCGCGAGCGCGAGCGCTGTTGGGCGCTTACGCCGCACTGCGTCCGTTCACGGCGGCCGAAGCCGAGTTGTGGCCGACCCTGTTGCGGGTGGCGTGCGTGCGGTTCTGGTTGTCGCGCCTGATCGCGGCCGAATCATTCGCCGGGCAGGACGTGCTGATTCACGACCCGATGGAGTTTCAATTGCGCCTGGCACAGCGGCAGACGGTCAATACACCGTTGCCTTTCGCTCTTTAAATTGTGGCGAGGGAGCTTGTCGGATCGCCGCACCGTCCCGCTGGGTTGCGAAGCGACCCCTTCTTGGGGGGGGCCTGCTGCGCAGTCCAGCGGGAGCAAGCTCCCTCGCCACAGGGTTATTGCATTAATTAAAGCGACTCCAGGCACCCCGCCAAATCATTCCCCAACTTCTCCAGCACCTGCTCATACCCCTGAGCTGTTGCGGGTGTGTAACCGCCCAACGCATCCAGCTCCGCCAATTTCACCGGCAGGCCCGCTACCAGGGTTTCGGCCAGGCGCGGGCGCAGCGGCGGCTCGCTGAAGACGCAGGTCTTGCCGACTTCCTGCAACCGCGCACGCATCGCCGCTACGTGCTGGGCGCCGGGCTGTACTTCCGCGGCAACGCTGAATACGCCCGCGTGCTTAAGGCCGTAGGCGTCTTCGAAGTAGTCAAAAGCCTCGTGAAACACGAAGTAAGGTTTGCCTTCAATGCCTGCCAGGCGTTTCTTCAGCCGCACGTCGAGCGCATCCAGACGCTCATCGAACGCCTTGAGGTTGCTCTGATAGCGCGCTGCATTGGCAGGGTCGGCGGCACTCAGGTCAGCCGCCATTTTGGTGGCGATGACTCGGGCATTGATCGGCGACAGCCACAAGTGCGCGTCGAGGCTGCCCGGGCGATGATCATGATCATGTTCGTCGGCTTCTTCGGCGTGTGAGTGGTTATCTTCGGCGAAATGGCGGAGTTTCATCCCTGGCAAAACCTGAACGGAAACGCTAGGCAAAGTACGACCATTGAGTACTCGCGGCAGGAAACCTTCCATGTCCGGACCGATCCAGTACAGCAGATCGACCGACTGCACCTTCCGTACGTCGGAAGGGCGCAAGGCATAGTTATGAGGCGAGGCGCCTGGCGGCAGCAGCACTTCCGGAATCGCCACGCCGTCCTGCACGGCAGCGGCGATCAGTTGCAGCGGCTTGATGCTGGTGAGGACTTTGACCTCGGCTTGCGCTGAACCCATCAGCAGAACACTGGCGATAAATGCGACAAAGATAGAAAAAATTCGGGACACGATGACCACTCAAAGAGGCGAGAACGGGTAACATAATAACGTCTCTCACAAACCTCGTCGCCGCTCATGCCTAAAACACCGATTGCCAGCCGTCCCCACGACCACTCTCATTGCGTGCATAGCGCTCTGTCTGAGGCCGATGCTTTGTGCGCACGTCAGGGCCTGCGCCTGACGGCGTTGCGGCGGCGGGTGCTGGAGCTGGTTTGGCAAAGCCACAAGCCATTGGGTGCCTATGACATTCTCGCGGTGCTCAGCGAACAAGATGGCCGCCGTGCCGCGCCGCCAACCGTGTACCGCGCACTGGATTTCCTGCTGGAAAACGGCCTCGTTCACCGCATCTCATCCCTCAACGCCTTCATCGGCTGCAATCATCCGGAGCACGCGCATCAGGGGCAGTTCCTGATCTGCCGTGAATGCCACGCCGCCATTGAGCTCGAACAGAAATCCATCAGCGACGCGATTATCGCCAGCGCCGAGGATGTCGGGTTCGTCGTTGAGGGCCAGACCGTCGAAGTGATCGGTCTCTGCTCGGGTTGCCAGGGGGCTTGATGAGCAACGCGCTGATCCGACTCGAACAGGTTGCCGTTACGTTTGCCGGGCAACCGGTGCTGGACAATATCGAGCTGAGCGTCGAGCCAGGCCAGATCGTCACCCTGATCGGCCCCAACGGCGCGGGCAAGACCACGCTGGTGCGTGCCGTGCTTGGCTTGTTGAAACCCGACAGCGGCAGCGTCTGGCGCAAGCCGAAACTGCGGGTGGGCTACATGCCGCAAAAACTCCATGTCGATCCGACCCTGCCGCTTTCCGTGCTGCGCTTCTTGCGCCTGGTGCCAGGTGTGGACCGCGCGATGGCCCTGGCCGCGCTCAAGGAAGTCGGCGCCGAACAGGTGATCGACAGCCCGGTGCAAAGTGTTTCCGGCGGTGAAATGCAGCGTGTCTTGCTGGCTCGCGCGCTGTTGCGTGAGCCGCAACTGTTGGTGCTCGACGAGCCGGTGCAAGGGGTCGACGTCGCTGGCCAGGCCGAGCTCTACAGCCTGATTACCCGTCTGCGTGACCGGCACGGCTGCGGTGTATTGATGGTTTCCCACGATCTGCATCTGGTCATGAGCACTACCGATCAGGTGGTGTGCCTCAATCGCCACGTCTGCTGCTCCGGCCACCCTGAACAGGTCAGTGGCGATCCGGCATTCGTCGAGCTTTTCGGCAAAAACGCACAGAGTCTGGCGATTTATCACCACCATCACGACCACGCCCACGATCTGCACGGCTCGGTCGTCAAGGCGCCCGGGTCGGGCCATAACCATGTTCACGGAGATAGCTGCAAGCATGGCTGATTTTCTGCTCTACGCCCTGCTTGCAGGTTTGGCTCTGGCTGTGGTCGCGGGTCCGTTGGGCTCCTTCGTCGTCTGGCGGCGCATGGCCTATTTCGGTGACACCTTGTCACACGCGGCGTTGCTGGGCGTTGCGCTGGGTTTCCTGCTGGATGTCAGCCCGACTGTCGCCGTGACCGTAGGCTGCTTGCTGTTGGCGGTGTTACTGGTGACCTTGCAACAGCGCCAGCCGCTGGCGTCCGACACACTTTTGGGAATTCTCGCACCGAGCACCCTCTCTTTGGGATTGGTGGTACTAAGCTTCATGCACGAAGTGCGGATCGACCTGATGGCCTATCTGTTCGGCGACTTGCTGGCGATCAGCCCGACCGATCTGGCCTGGATTCTCGGTGGCAGCGCGGCGGTGCTGGCCTTGCTGGTTACCTTGTGGCGGCCATTGCTGGCGATTACGGTGCATGAGGAGCTGGCAAGGGTCGAAGGTTTGCCCGTGGCGGGTTTACGCATGGCGCTGATGTTGCTGATCGCCGTGGTGATTGCCGTGGCGATGAAAATCGTCGGCGTATTGCTGATTACTTCGTTGCTGATCATTCCGGCGGCTGCGGCACAACGTCACGCCCGTTCACCGGAACAGATGGCACTGGGCGCGAGCCTGTTGGGCATACTCGCGGTGTGTGGCGGGCTGGCGCTGTCCTGGTTCAAGGACACCCCGGCCGGTCCGTCGATTGTTGTGACGGCCGCCGCACTGTTTCTGCTGAGTTTTGTTCTGCCCCGTCGAGGGGTGTAGACTTGCTCGTTTTTTGCGCAAATAGAGAGTCGCAGGAATGAAGTCGTTCGCCGCCCGTTATCTGCTCCTTGTCGCATTTTCCTTGCTGCTGGGCGCCTGCCAAAGCACGCCACCGACGGCCACCGAGGTCCCGGATGCGCGGGCCACGGCCATTGCACAGCTTGAGCAAAGCCTGGCCAGCAGTGAGCTGGCCACGGCCGAAGGTCAATTGGCCGCCTTGCAGGCCGAGTCGCCCAATGATCAATCCCTTGAGCAATACCAACGGCAACTGGCCGAAGCCTACTTGCTACGTAGCCAGATCGTGCTGCAAAAAGGTGACGTAAATGCGGCCGCTACGGCCCTGGCCCGTGCCCGTGCATTGATGCCCAAGGCGCCAGCATTGACCGGTGGCGTCAACGGCCCTATCGCTGAGGCCCGCAAAGCGGAACTGGAAAAAGCCGAAGCAGCACTCAAAGCCGCGGAAGCCATGCCCAAAGCCAAAGTCATCGACCCGACGGCGGAAAGCACGACGGTAGCGCTAAACATCAACGATATGGGCAAACTGCGTCGTCAACTGGACGCCATCGCCGCCGATGTTGTGAATTACCAGTGCGATGTGAGCATTCAGGCGCCGCGTACCGATGATTACCCGTGGTTGGCAAACCTGCTGACCAAACGCGTGAAAAAGCTCGACCCGCAATTCGACCTGAAGCTGGAGCGGCAGATTCTGCGCAGCGTCCCGGCGCAAATGGTCCTTAGCCCTCGTAAATCTTGAAAAGCTCGCGGGCAAGCCTAGCTCCTACAATGTTTCAATGAACCCTGTAGGAGCGTAATGCTGTTCACTTGAGAGAACATTACATCCTGTGGCGAGGGAGCTTGTCGGATCGCCGCACCGTCCCGCTGGGGCGCGAAGCGGCCCAAAAAGGGTCTGCTGCGCAGCCCAGCGGGACGGTGCGGCGATCCGACAAGCTCCCTCGCCACGGGAATAGGTTCGTCCTTAAGTGAACAGCATTACCGTATGTACCCGCGAAGGCGCGCGCTCAAACGAAACAGAACCTCAGGCCGGAATCGCCTTGGCCTTGGGCTCCCTGTCCCACACCCGATGCTGACCGATCGCGGCAAAAAACGCCTTGAACAGTTTGGCATCCGCCCCGACGATCAAACCCGCATCAGCCTCCAGCTTCAACACATCCAGCAACTGCTTCGCCTCACCGTGCAGCGCAATCGCCTTCAGGTGCTTGTAAGCCTCCAGCACGTAATGCAGCGCCACGCCATCGGCACTCAGCGCCTTGATCGACGCCGCGCCACCGGGCACAAACACCGCGTCGAATGCCACTGAAGGCAAACCTTCCATGGATGCATCCACTGGCAACGCCTTGCCGTCAGCGGTTTTTACCGGCGCCGAGGTCGGCCCCAGCAGCTTGGCGTGAGCGCCTTCAGCTTCCAGCGCTTTCTTCATGGCATCAATTGCGGCGCCGTCGACACCATCGGCAGCAAGGATCGCCACTTTGCGGGTTTTGATATCCCCGGGCAGCAAGTTGGCCTGGCTCAACGCAGGGGAGCGCTCCAGAGAGGTTTTCGGCACCTCCACCGTTCCAGCCGTCGGGGCCGGCAAGCCAAGGTTTTGCGCCACGCGCTTGGCCAGTTCCAGATCGATATTGGCCAGAATCTCGTTCACCTCACGGGCACGGATGAATTCCCGTTCGACCTTGCCCAGCTCAAAGCTGTACGCCGCAATGATGTGTTCCTGTTCGTGCTTGCTCATGCTGTGGAAAAACAGGCGTGCCTGGGAAAAATGGTCACTGAATGATTCGCTGCGCTGGCGAATCTTGTTGGCGTCGATGCGTTCCTGATAGCTCTCGAAGCCGCCATCCTGCGCGGCAGGCGGGGTTTCCTTCGGCCAGCCGCCGTCGATGGAATTCGGTTCGTAAGCCGCACGCCCCTTATCGATGGTGGTTCGATGCAGCGCATCCCGCTGCCCGTTGTGGAACGGTGCTACTGGACGGTTGATCGGGATCTCATGAAAGTTCGGTCCGCCGAGTCGGCTGATCTGCGTGTCGGTGTAGGAAAACAACCGGCCTTGCAGCAGTGGGTCGTTGGAAAAGTCGATGCCCGGCACGATATGCCCCGGGCAGAACGCAACCTGTTCGACTTCGGCGAAGAAATTGTCCGGGTTGCGGTTAAGCACCATCTTGCCCAGCGGCGTGATCGGCACGATTTCTTCGGGAATGATCTTGGTCGGGTCGAGAATATCGAAATCGAAGTCGTGCTCGTTTTCTTCTTCTACCACTTGTACCCCCAGTTCCCATTCCGGGTAGTCGCCCATCTCGATGGCTTCCCAGAGATCCCGACGGTGGTAGTCGGTATCTTTACCGGCAAGTTTCTGCGCTTCATCCCATACCAGCGAGCAGGTACCGGCGGTGGGACGCCAGTGGAATTTGACGAAGCGCGATTTTCCTTCGGCATTGATGAAGCGGAAGGTATGGACGCCGAAGCCCTGCATGCTGCGCAGACTTTTCGGAATCGCCCGATCGGACATCGCCCACATCACCATGTGCGCCGATTCCGGTTGCAACGAAACGAAGTCCCAAAACGTGTCATGGGCCGAGCCGCCGGTTGGGATTTCATTGTGCGGCTCGGGTTTCACCGCGTGTACGAAATCGGGAAACTTGATGGCGTCCTGGATGAAAAACACCGGCATGTTATTGCCCACCAGGTCGTAGTTGCCTTCGTCGGTGAAGAACTTCACCGCGAAACCTCGTACGTCGCGAACCGTATCGCCTGACCCGCGTGGGCCTTGTACCGTGGAAAAGCGCACGAATACCGGGGTCTGCTTGCCGGGATCCTGCAAAAATCCGGCTTTGGTCAGTACGCTATGGTTTTCGTAGGACTGAAAGTAGCCATGGGCGCCGGTGCCGCGAGCGTGAACGATGCGCTCGGGTATGCGCTCATGGTCAAAGTGCGTGATTTTCTCACGCATGATGAAGTCTTCCAGCAGGGAAGGTCCGCGGGCGCCGACCTTCAGGGTGTTCTGATTGTCCGCGACTTTCACGCCTTGATTGGTGCGCAAGGCCTGGCCGGTGGCGTCAGAGCGGAAGTTTTCCAGGCTGTCGAGTTTGGCATTGCTGTTGTTGCGGTCCAGGGTATCAGTCCCGGCCATCGCGCTCTTGGTCGCGGCAGGCTTCTTGGTACTCATCAGGCATATCTCCTCGGGGTATTTTCGAGTTGCCTAAGTAGTGACTGACGGGGTTTTTAGCCGTTCCTTTTATCTGACCTTTGATCGCGTTATTGCCAAATGGCTGGATGAATGCGAAATAAATGCTAAGAACCTCTATACGGACAGGCTAAAATGCGCGCCCGGCTAACCGCTGACCCTTTTCCAACGCGCCCCACAAGGTTCGCTACGTGATCGAGTTTCAAAACGTCCATAAAACCTACCGCGTCGCCGGTAAGGATATCCCCGCCCTGCATCCGACCAGTCTGACGATTGAGAACGGTCAGGTTTTCGGCCTGATCGGCCATTCCGGTGCGGGAAAAAGTACCCTGCTGCGTCTGATAAATCGCCTGGAAAGCGCCAGTGGCGGCAAGATCTTTGTCGACGGCGAAGAAGTCACCGCGCTGGACGCCAATGGCCTGCGCCGTTTCCGACAGCAAGTCGGGATGATTTTCCAGCACTTCAACCTGCTGGCATCCAAGACTGTGGCCGACAACGTCGCCATGCCGCTGACGCTGGCCGGTGAACTGTCGCGTAGCGAAATCGACCGGCGAGTGGCTGAGTTGCTGGCGCGGGTTGGTCTGTCCGACCACGCCAAAAAGTACCCGGCGCAATTGTCTGGCGGCCAGAAGCAGCGTGTCGGCATTGCCCGCGCCTTGGCGACCAAGCCCAAAATCCTGCTGTGCGATGAAGCCACCAGCGCCCTCGACCCGCAGACCACGGCGTCGGTCCTGCAATTGCTGGCCGAGATCAATCGCGAACTGAAACTGACCATCGTCCTGATCACCCATGAGATGGACGTGATCCGGCGGGTCTGCGACCAGGTCGGCGTGATGGACGCAGGCGTGATCGTCGAGCAGGGCTCGGTGGCCGATGTGTTCCTGCATCCCAAGCATCCGACCACCAAGCGCTTCGTACAGGAAGACGAGCACATCGATGAAAGCGAGCAACGTGACGACTTCGCTCACGTGCCGGGCCGTATCGTGCGTCTGACCTTCCAGGGCGAAGCGACCTACGCGCCGCTGCTGGGTACCGTCGCCCGCGAAACGGGTGTGGACTACAGCATCCTCGCCGGTCGCATCGACCGCATCAAAGATATCCCTTACGGGCAACTGACCCTGGCCGTGACCGGTGGTGACATGGAAGCGGCCTTCGCCCGCTTCACCGCCGCCGACGTCCACATGGAGGTGCTGCGCTAATGGAAGCCCTGACAAGTTTCTTCGCCAATATCGACTGGTTCGAAATCTGGCTGGCCACCGGTGACACCCTGCTGATGCTCGGCGGTTCGCTGTTGTTCACCGTACTGCTCGGCCTGCCACTGGGCGTGTTGCTGTTCCTCTGCAGCCCGCGTCAGTTGCTCGAAGCCAAAGGCGTGTACGCCCTGTTGTCGCTGGTGGTGAACATCCTGCGTTCGCTGCCGTTCATTATTCTGTTGATCGTCATGATCCCGGTCACGGTGCTGATCACCGGCACCTCGCTCGGGGTTGCCGGCGCGATCCCGCCGCTGGTGGTGGGCGCCACGCCGTTCTTCGCGCGACTGGTGGAAACCGCCCTGCGTGAAGTGGATCGCGGCATCATCGAAGCAACCCAGGCCATGGGCGCGACCACGCGGCAGATCATCACTAACGCGTTGCTGCCGGAAGCCCGCCCGGGCATCTACGCCGCGATTACGGTGACAGCCATTACACTGGTGTCCTACACGGCCATGGCCGGTGTGGTCGGTGCCGGTGGTTTGGGCGACCTGGCGATCCGCTTCGGTTACCAGCGTTTCCAGACTGACGTGATGGTCGTCACCGTGGTGTTGCTGCTGGTACTGGTGCAAATACTGCAAACCGTCGGCGACAAACTGGTCGTCCACTTTTCCCGTAAGTAAGACATGAGCCGGCCATTCGCTGGCAGGCGCCAAACGGGCGCCTCACATGGAGTTAGCTGAATGAAAAAACTACTCGTCGCCTTCGCTGCCGTTGCCGCGTTTTCCGCCCACGCTGCTGACACCCTGACGGTCGCCGCAACGCCAGTCCCGCACGCGGAAATCCTCGAATTCGTTAAACCGGCCCTGGCCAAAGAAGGCGTCGACCTCAAGGTCAAAGTCTTCACCGACTACATCCAGCCAAACGTACAGGTTGCGGAAAAACGCCTGGACGCCAACTTCTTCCAGCACCAGCCGTACCTCGATGAATTCAACAAGGCCAAGGGCACCCACCTGGTGTCGGTCGCCGGCGTGCACCTGGAGCCGCTGGGCGTTTACTCCAGCAAGTACAAAACACTGGAAGAGCTGCCAAGCACCGCCACCGTCGTTATCCCGAACGACGCCACCAACGGCGGCCGTGCGCTGTTGCTGCTGGCCAAGGCTGGCGTGATCCAGTTGAAGGATGCGAACAACATCCTGTCGACCGTCAAGGACATCACCGCCAACCCGAAGAACCTCAAGTTCCGTGAACTGGAAGCCGCCACCATCCCGCGCGTGCTGACCCAGGTCGACCTGGCCCTGATCAACACCAACTACGCGCTGGAAGCCAAACTCGACCCGTCCAAAGACGCACTGGTCATCGAAGGCAGCGACTCGCCTTACGTGAACATCCTCGTTGCCCGCCCGGACGACAAGGACAGCGAAGCGATGAAGAAACTGGCAGCTGCACTGCACAGCCCGGACGTGAAAGCGTTCATCGTCGAGAAGTACAAAGGCGCGGTAGTGCCAGCGTTCTGATCTGCGAACACAACGAAAAAAGGGGACGCTACAGGCGTCCCCTTTTTTTTGGTTCTTCACGGAATCCCGGGAAACACAGAAACAAGAACGCCGATTTGATTGATGATGTTCGTGCGAGCAAACACATCTAACAAACCGGCGTTCTTATGC
>NZ_RCNW01000450.1:0-10567 GCF_004307605.1 Pseudomonas sp. Sample_24 | reverse complement strand
CATACATTGTTTCAAACATGTCGTCGACCAACTGACGCACTTCGTCGTCCACTACGGCCACAGGTTTGGCGATAGTGCGCAGGCGCGAGTCGGGAAATTCGAGGATGTCTAAAATGGCCATAAGCTTGATTACTGCACGTGTGAAGTAAAGTCGGGTCGATGGCCTGGCAGGTCCGAAGATGCAGGCTACCGTTGTAAAACGTAGCTCCCTTCTGTCGACAAGCAAGTTTTGACAAGCCGGCCGGGAGCGAGCCACTGACGGCTCTGGCGTTTCACGCGAACGCACATAATAAAGGGATTCACCGCATGAGGAAATCACTACTCGCCCTGCTCCTTCTGGCTTCGGCCGGTTTCGCGCACGGGCAAGTGCAACTTCGGGAAGGTTTTCCGCAGCGATACACCGTGGTGACGGGGGACACACTCTGGGACATTTCCGCAAAGTATCTCCGTGAGCCATGGCAGTGGCCGCAGTTGTGGCAAGCCAATCCGCAGATCGAAAACCCCAATCTGATCTACCCCGGCGATTCGCTGTCGCTGGTCTACGTCAATGGCCAGCCGCGCCTGACCCTCAGCCGGGGCGAGTCGCGGGGCACCATCAAGCTTTCGCCGCGGGTACGCACCAGCCCGGTAGCCGATGCGATTCCGAGCATCCCGCTGAAATCGATCAACAGTTTTCTCCTGAGCAACCGCATCGTCGACAAGGTCGAGGATTTCGACAAGGCGCCGTACATCGTGGCCGGTGATGCCGAACGCGTGCTCAGCGGCATGGGCGACAGAATCTTCGCCCGAGGTCAGTTCGACCTGGCGCAACCGGTCTACGGCATCTTCCGCCAGGGCAAGGTCTATACCGATCCACAAACCCAGGAGTTTTTGGGGATCAACGCCGATGACATTGGCGGTGGTGAAATCGTCGCCACCGAAGGTGACATCGCTACGCTGGCGCTGCAACGCACAACCCAGGAGGTACGCCTTGGCGACCGCCTGTTCAGTGGCGAGGAGCGCTCCATCAACTCGACGTTCATGCCCAGCGCCCCGAGCAGCAAGATCGAAGGCTTGATCATTGATGTGCCGCGCGGCGTGACGCAGATCGGTGCGTTGGATGTGGTCACGCTGAACAAGGGTCAACGCGATGGTCTGGCCGAAGGCAATGTATTGGTGGTGATGAAGACCGGGGAAACCGTGCGTGACCGAATCAGCGGCCAGCCGGTGAAAATTCCCGACGAACGCGCCGGTCTGCTGATGGTTTTCCGCACCTACGACAAGCTCAGCTACGGGCTGGTGCTCAACGCATCGCGTTCGCTGGCGGTGATGGACAAGGTGCGAAATCCATAAGCGTGCTTCACAAGTTACCAACAGAGTTATCCACAGCTTATTCCCGTTTGTACGGGTGCTCATAACGATCAAGGATGATCCATGTCATGGCCTACTGTTACACCGGTTTCCCCTGCGGAGCTGGAAGCTCGTTTGCGTCTGCACCGTTTGCCGGAACTCGGGCCGATGCGGTTCAAAAAGTTGCTCGAGGCGTTCGGTTCGGCATCGAAAGCGATCAGTGCACCGGCCAGTGCCTGGCGCGCGCTGGGTTTGCCATTGGCGTGTGCCGAGGCCAGGCGATGTCCTGAAATCCGCGATGGAGCAAGCCACGCATTGGCCTGGCTGGAGCGTCAGGGCCAGCATTTACTGATGTGGGACCAGGTTGACTACCCGGCGCTGCTGGCGCAAATCAGTGATGCTCCGCCCTTGTTATTCGTCGCGGGCGATCCTGGCATTCTGGAAAAACCGCAGCTGGCGATGGTCGGCAGTCGGCGCGCGTCTCGGCCGGGCATGGATACCGCGGCAGCGTTTTCCCGCAGCCTGGCCAGTGCCGGTTTCGTCATCACCAGCGGGTTGGCGCTGGGTATCGATGCCGCCGCGCATCAGGCTGCTTTGGATGTCGGCGGGCAAACGGTCGGTGTACTTGGCACGGGTCTTGAAAAGTTTTATCCACAGCGCAATCGGCGGCTGGCGGACGCCATGATCGCCTCGGGCAGCGCGGTGCTTTCGGAGTTTCCGCTGGATGCCGGCCCCAGCGCCAGCAACTTCCCGCGACGTAACCGCATCATCAGCGGTTTGTCCCTCGGTGTGCTGGTGGTCGAGGCCAGCGTGGCCAGCGGTTCGTTGATCACCGCACGGCTGGCGGCCGAACAAGGGCGTGAGGTTTACGCGATTCCCGGGTCGATCCATCACCCCGGCGCGCGGGGTTGCCACCAGTTGATCCGCGACGGCGCGGTGCTGGTGGAGACCATTGAACATATTCTCGAAGCCTTGCGAGGTTGGCAGCAACAGCCGTTGTTCCCGGAAACCTGCGAGGTGGCGACGAGTCATCCGCTGTTGAAGCTGCTGCATGCGGCCCCTCACACCAGTGAAGCGCTGGCCCTCGCCAGCGGCTGGGCGCTGCCCAACGTGTTGGCGGCGTTGACGGAACTGGAGATGGGCGGCAGCGCGGTGTGCGAAAACGGGCGCTGGTTTGCGCGGGTGAGCTAGGTTTTATAAACAAGATCGGTAAACTGCGCAGAGCCTTATTCTGGAGAGTTTTTCATGGTCAACAGTTGGCGTGTGCAGCAAGCCGCACGAGCAGTTCGCGCAGGGGCGGTGATTGCCTACCCAACCGAAGCAGTCTGGGGCCTGGGTTGCGACCCGTGGGACGAAGAGGCCGTCGAGCGTTTGTTGCTGATCAAGGGCCGGGCAGTGGATAAAGGCCTGATCCTGGTGGCCGACAACATCCGTCAGTTCGATTTCCTGTTCGAAGACTTCCCTGAACTGTGGATGGACCGCATGGCCAGCACCTGGCCGGGGCCGAACACCTGGCTGGTGCCGCATCAGAACCTGTTGCCGCCATGGATCACCGGCGTGCATGAAACCGTGGCGCTGCGCGTGAGTGATCACCCGCTGGTACGGGATTTGTGTGCGTTGGTCGGGCCGTTGGTGTCGACCTCTGCCAACCCGCAAGGCCGGCCGGCGGCTCGTACGCGGCTTCGCGTCGAGCAGTATTTCCGCGGGCAGGTTGACCTGGTGCTCGGCGGGTTGCTGGGTGGGCGCAAGAACCCGAGCGTGATTCGCGATCTGGCGACGGGGCACGTTGTCCGCCCAGGCTGAGACCGAGGCGCCCCCCATCGCTGGCAAGCCAGCTCCCACGGGATTCTGGTCGTTCACATGATTTGTGACCGACCCTGTACGTGTGGGAGCTGGCTTGCCAGCGATGAGGCCTTGGCAGACGCTGAAAATCTTAAGGCAACAGAACCACCGATCCCGTGGTACGCCGTGCCGATAATTCAGTCTGCGCTTTCGCCGCATCCGCCAGTGAATACGTCTGGCTGATATCCACCTTCAACTTGCCACTGATGATCATCTCGAACAGTTCATCGGCCATGCGCTGTAGGTTTTCGGCGTTGTTGGCGTAGGTGCCCAGCGTCGGCCGGGTTACGTACAGCGAACCTTTCGCCGCCAGAATCCCCAGGTTGACTCCGTCCACTGCGCCGGATGCGTTGCCGAAACTCACCACCAGGCCCCGAGGCGCGACGCTGTCCAGAGATGTCAGCCAAGTGTCCTTGCCCACGCCGTCGTACACCACCGGGACTTTTTTGCCGTCGGTCAATTCCAGTACCCGTTGTGCGACGTTTTCATGGCTGTAATCAATGGTCGCCCAGGCGCCGTTGGCCTTGGCCAGCGCGGCTTTCTCCGCCGAGCTCACGGTGCCGATCAGCTTCACGCCCAAGGCCTTGGCCCATTGGCAAGCCAACGAGCCGACACCACCCGCTGCCGCGTGGAACAGGATGGTTTCGCCACCCTTGAGTTCGTAGGTCTGGCGCAGCAGATATTGCACGGTCAGGCCTTTGAGCATCACACCTGCCGCCTGCTCGAAGCTGATGGCGTCCGGCAGGTGAACCAGATTGGCCTCGGGCAAGACATGAACGTCACTGTAGGCCCCCAATGGGCCGCTGCCGTAAGCGACACGATCGCCGACCTTGAACCGCGTGACGTCACTGCCGACCGCCTCGACCACGCCCGCGCCTTCGGAACCGAGCCCCGATGGCAGAGCCGGCGGTGGGTAGAGACCGCTGCGGTAATAGGTATCGATGAAGTTCAGGCCGATGGCCTTGTTGGTCACACGGACCTCTTTGGGGCCGGGTCCGGCGGGTTGGTAATCCACATACTCAAGCACTTCGGGGCCGCCATGGGCACGGAACTGAATACGCTTTGCCATCTGCTCTCTCCTGAGATCGATGCTGATTGTGTAAATGCGAAGCGTCCTATCGGACTCCTAAGCTTGATCTTCGTCAACTGCGACGAGCACTTCGGCGGTGTTATGCTACGCGCCCATTTGCGCAGGCCCCGGTCCGATGGAGCGCCGCGTAGCTTTGCCCGATCCAAGGTGATGCCATGACTACCCGCACCGAGGCCGTAAAAGCCTATCTGCTCGACCTGCAAGACCGTATTTGTGCTGCCCTGGAAGCCGAAGACGGTGGCACGCACTTCGTCGAAGACGCCTGGACCCGGCCTGCCGGCGGTGGTGGACGTACGCGGGTGATCGAAAACGGCACGGTCATTGAAAAGGGCGGCGTCAACTTTTCCCATGTCTTTGGCAGTGGCCTGCCACCGTCCGCCAGCGCCCATCGTCCGGAACTGGCCGGCCGTGGCTTCGAAGCGCTCGGCGTGTCGCTGGTGATCCATCCGCACAACCCGCACGTGCCGACTTCCCACGCCAACGTACGTTTTTTCATCGCTGAAAAAGAAGGTGAAGAACCGGTCTGGTGGTTCGGCGGCGGTTTCGACCTGACGCCCTACTACGGCAATGAAGAAGACTGCGTGCACTGGCACCGCGTGGCCGAGCAGGCTTGCGCGCCGTTCGGTGCGGACGTCTACCCGCGTTACAAGGCCTGGTGCGACAGCTACTTCCACATCAAGCATCGCCACGAACCACGGGGCATTGGCGGTCTGTTTTTCGATGACTTGAACGAGTGGGACTTCGACACCAGCTTCGCGTTCATGCGAGCTATCGGCGATGCATACATCGATGCCTACCTGCCGATCGTGCAGCGTCGCAAAAACGACACGTTCAGCGCGAAACAACGGGAGTTCCAGGAATACCGTCGTGGCCGTTACGTCGAGTTCAACCTGGTCTATGACCGCGGCACGCTGTTCGGCCTGCAATCGGGCGGTCGCACGGAGTCGATCCTGATGTCCCTGCCGCCGCAAGTGCGTTGGGGTTACGACTGGAAAGCCGAACCGGGCAGCGAAGAAGCGCGCCTGACCGATTATTTCTTGCAGGATCGCGATTGGTTGGCCAAGGCCTGAACGAGGAATGTAGATGGACCGTTATGTTGTATTCGGTAACCCGATTGGCCATAGCAAGTCACCGTTGATCCATCGTCTGTTCGCCGAGCAGACCGCGCAGCGCCTCGACTACAGCACATTGCTGGCGCCTTTAGACGATTTTTCCGACTGCGCGCGGGCTTTTTTCCTCGAAGGCCGGGGGGCGAATGTGACGGTCCCGTTCAAGGAAGAAGCCTTTCGCCTTGCCGATAGCCTGACTGCGCGAGCGCAGCGGGCCGGCGCGGTGAATACCTTGAGCAAAATGGCCGATGGCAGTCTGCTGGGTGATAACACCGATGGCGCCGGCCTGGTGCGGGACCTGACCGTCAACGCCGGGTTCAGCCTCAAGGGCAAACGCATCCTGTTACTCGGTGCCGGTGGTGCTGTGCGCGGTGCTCTGGAGCCCTTGCTCGCCGAGCAGCCGGCGTCGGTGATCATCGCCAACCGCACCGTAGACAAGGCCGAACTGCTGGCGGAACTGTTCTGCGATTTGGGGCCGGTCTCGGCGAGCGGTTACGACTGGTTGCAGGAATCTGTGGACCTGATCATCAATGCCACCTCTGCCAGCCTGACAGGGGACGTTCCGCCGATCGCCAGCAGCCTGATCGAACCAGGCAAAACCGTGTGCTACGACATGATGTACGGCAAGGAGCCGACTTCATTCTGCCGTTGGGCCAGCGAACACGGCGCAGCGGTATCGATGGACGGGTTGGGGATGTTGGCCGAGCAAGCGGCAGAAGCGTTCTACCTGTGGCGCGGTGTACGTCCGGATACTGCGCCGGTGCTGGCCGAGTTGCGCCGACAACTGGCGCTGTAATTCTTTGTGGCGAGGGAGCTTGCTCCCGCTGGATTGCGTAGCGACCCTTAAAATCTGCGGGCGCTTCGCTCCCGAGCGGGAGCAAGCTCCCTCGCCACAGGGATTGGTGTTTTAGCCAAGAATTTGTTCAATCTTCAAATCGGATCGGGCATTTCTCCGGTCCCTCAAGCTTCCTCAACTCTTCCACCACCTGCGGCCGCGCCTGGCGCAAGGTCAGGCTGCGATCCTGGCGCAGCAAGCGCCGGGCTTCCTGATGCAGCATTTCCACCCCTGAATAGTCGATGAAATTGATCTGCTGCGCCTCGATCACCACGCGCGCACCGTGCATGCGTTGCAGGCGCACCTGCAGGTAATGGCTGGCGCCGAAGAAGATCGAGCCGCCGACCCGCAGAATGTCTTCATCGCCGTCGCGTACATGTTGTACCCGCGGTTGCGACGTTCGCTTGAGGTAAAAAAACAGTGACGCCAGCACGCCAGCGTAAATTGCTGTCTGCAACTCCAGCAGCAGCGTGGCGACACAGGTCAGGGCCATGACCACGAACTCGGCGCGACTGACCCGCAGCAATGCGCGAATGCCGCGATGGTCCACCAGGCCCCAGGCAATCAACAGAATACTACCGGCCATGGCCGGGATCGGGATGTGCGCAATCAGACCTGCGCCAAAAATCGCAAACAGCGCCACCCACAACGCCGAAAAAATCCCCGCCAACGGCGAGCAGGCCCCGGCTTCGTAACTCAGCCCGGAACGGGTGAACGAGCCGGCTGACAGCGATCCGGAAAAAAACGCACCGACAATATTTGACAGGCCTTGGGCGCGAACTTCCTGGTTAGCGTCGAGTAGTTGCTGCGAACGTGCAGAGATCGAGCGGGCAATCGACAGGCTGGTCACCAGCCCGAGCATGCCAACGGCCACGGCGCTGGGCAGCAGGCGCAGGATCAAATCGAGATCCAGTGGCAACGGACTGAAGGGCGGTAACTTACCGGTGAACGCGCTGACCAGTTGCACATGACCAAACATGGTTGGCCACAGCCAGACCAGCAATGCGCCCAGCACCAGTGTGATCAACAGCGTTGGCCAACGTGGCAGCCACAGCTTGAGGACCACCCCCACCACCACCGTCGCCAGACCCAACGCCAGCGAGGCCTTGTCCACTTCGCCGAGATGGCGCAATAAAGTGATGAAACTGTCCAGGGCGGTGGCCTGACTTGGCAAGTCCAACCCCAACAGATTGGGTAGTTGACCCACGGCAATCACTACCGCCGCACCGAGGGTAAAGCCGAGCACCACCGAATGGGAGACGAAATTTACCAGCGCGCCAAAGCGCAGCAATCCCAGCAGCCACTGGAAAACCCCCGCCAGGAAAGTCAGCAACAGGATCACCGTGACGTAGTCCTGTGTCGCCGGCACGGCCAGAGGACTGACGCTGGCATACAAGACAATCGAGATCGCGGCCGTAGGACCGCAGATCAAATGCCACGACGAACCCCAAAGACAAGCGATCAACACCGGGATAATAGCCGCGTACAGCCCGTATTCCGGTGGCAGACCCGCGATCAGTGCGTAGGCAATGGATTGCGGCAACGCAAGAATCGCACCGCTGAGGCCGACGATCAGGTCGCGGCCGACGCTGGCTCGGGTTTGCCGGGGCAGCCAGGTGAGGAAGGGAAAAAGTGAATGGCGGCTTGGCAGGGCCATGGGGCCTCTCGGTCGGGGGTTTGCGCAAGGGTAGCAGGACGCACAATCATTTGTGGCGAGGGAGCTTGCTCGCGCTCGGGTGCGAAGCGCCCGCAGGTTTCAGGGCCGCTGCGCAGCCCAGCGGGAGCAAGCTCCCTCGCCACAGAGGATGATCGTTCCCACGCTCCGCGTGGGAACGCCTCAAGGGACGCTCCGCGTTCCAGCTCTCGAAAGGGACGCAGAGCGTCCCGGGCTGCATTCCCACGCGGAGCGTGGGAACGATCATCAACAGAGGATCTCTACAACTTGGCTTTGACTGCCGGCAATGCATCCTTGCCGTCCACGGTTTTCACGCCATCCAGCCATTTATCCAGCACCGCCGGGTTGGCCTTGATCCACGCTTTGGCGGCGTCGGCATTGCTGATCTTCTTGTTCACCACCTCGGCCATGATGCTGTTTTCCATGTCCTGAGTGAACGTCAGGTTGGTCAGCAATTTCCCAACGTTAGGGCAGGCCTGTGCATAACCTTTGCGGGTCAGGGTGTGGACGCTGCCGGTGTCGCCGAAATACTTCTCGCCGCCCTTCAGGTAATGCATTTTCAGCTGCACGTTCATCGGGTGCGGCGTCCAGCCGAGGAAGGTCACGAACTTCTGTTTCTTCACTGCGCGCGATACTTCGGCCAACATCGCTTGCTCGCTGGACTCGACCAATTTCCACTGGCCCATGTCGAAATCGTTTTTCTTGATGATCTCTTGCAGCGAGATGTTTGCCGGTGCACCGGAACCGATGCCGTAGATTTTGCGATCAAACTTGTCGGCGTGTTTGTTCAGGTCGGCAAAGTTATGCACACCCGCGTCCCAGACGTAGTCCGGAACGGCGAGGGTGAACTCGGTGCCATCGAGATTCTTCGCTAACTGCGTGACATCGCCCGTGGCGACGAATTTGTCGTAGAAGCCCTGCTGCGCCGGCATCCAGTTACCCAGAAACACATCGACCTGGCCGTCCTTGAGCCCGCCGAAGGTAATCGGCACCGCGAGGGTGTCGACTTTGGCCTTGTAACCCATGCCGTCCAGGAGAAACCCGGTGATGGCGTTGGTCGCGGCGATGTCGCTCCAGCCCGGGTCGGCCATTTTCACCGTCTCGCATTGATCGGCGAACGCCGATGCACTGCCCAGAGCCAGGAGCCCGACCGTCAGTACTGTGGATAACCTTTGCATGGACTTCCCCTTAACATTATTGGTTTTGGCAGGGTTGTGGATAACGTGCTTTACGCTCCAGATCGTCGAGGTCGATATGGTTACGCATGTACTGCTGACTGGCGTCTACCAGTGGCTGGTGATCCCAGCTCTTCAGCTTGCCGATGGTCAGGGCATCGGCGACGAAACGCCGGCGCCGTTGGCTTGCGAGCACCTGTTGATGGATCGCCGGAATATCCCATTTGGCCCGCGCTTCGGCGAGAAAGTCGTCAAACAGCTGGCGATGCTGCGGCGACTGGCTCAGTTCTTCCAGTTCGCGCGGATCATTGTGTACGTCGAAGAGTAGGCAAGGGTCGTCTTCGCTGTAGATGAATTTGTAAGCACCGCGGCGAATCATCATCAGCGGGCTGATGGTGCCTTCTGCCATGTATTCGCCGAACACTTCGTCGTGACCGCCCTGCCCTTGCAGATGTGGGACCAACGAGCGGCCATCGAGCGGCAGGCCTGGCTCCAGCGAGCCGCCCGCCAGTTCGACGAAGGTCGGCAGCAAGTCGGCGGTCGAGACCGAGGCACTGACACGGCTCGCGCCGAATTGCCCGGGAGCACTTATCAACAGGGGCACGCGAGCGGCCATTTCATACCAGTGCATTTTGTACCAGAGCCCGCGCTCGCCGAGCATGTCGCCATGGTCGCCGGAGAAGACAATGATGGTATCGTCGATCAGGCCGGTATCTTCGAGTGTTTGCAGGAGTTTGCCGACGTTACTGTCGATATAGCTGCAAGCACCGAAATAGGCACGGCGTGCATCGCGGATCTTATCCACAGGCAAGGGTTTATCCCACAGGTCGTAAACCTTGAGCAAACGCCGGGCGTGCGGGTCGAGTTCGTGCTGGTCCGGTGTTATTGGCAAAGGAATGTCGGCATCGTCGTACAGATCCCAGAAAGCTTTGGGAATGGTGTACGGATCGTGTGGGTGGGTCATTGAAACAGTCAGGCAGAACGGCTGGTCGCCATCCTCGCGAATGTGATCGAACAGGTATTGCTGGGCCTTGAACACCACCTCTTCGTCGAAATCCAGTTGATTGGTGCGCACGCACGGCCCCGCCTGCAGTACCGACGACATGTTGTGATACCAGGTCGGACGCACGTCCGGCTCGTCCCAATTCACTGCCCAGCCGTAGTCGGCCGGATAGATATCGCTGGTCAGACGTTCTTCGTAACCGTGCAGTTGATCCGGACCGCAGAAGTGCATCTTGCCTGACAGTGCGGTGCGATAGCCAAGTCGACGCAGGTAGTGGGCATAGGTCGGTACATCGGCCGGAAAATCCGCCGCGTTGTCGTAGGCGCCGATCTTGCTCGGCAATTGGCCGCTGACCAGGGTAAAACGCGACGGTGCGCACAACGGGCTGTTGCAGTAGGCGGCGTCGAACACCACGCCTTGTGCGGCGAGGCGGCTCAAATTCGGCAACTTGATGGGCGATGGGCCGTAGAACGGCAACATTGGCGCGGCCATTTGATCGGCCATGATGA
>NZ_RCNW01000468.1:0-57399 GCF_004307605.1 Pseudomonas sp. Sample_24 | reverse complement strand
CCATCGGCAGCGACGGTGTTGCCTTGCAGGCGGTCGGAGCCATCGGCAGCGACGGTGTTGCCTTGCAGGCGGTCGGAGCCATCGGCAGCGACGGTGTTGCCTTGCAGGCGATCCGAACCATCGGCGGCGACGCGGTTTTCGATCAGGCGATCGGAACCGCCTTCTGCGACACGATTCTGGATCAGACGATCCGAACCCCCTTCAGCCACACGATTTTCAATCAGTCGATCCGAGCCGCCTTCCGCGACTACAGGTTGAATAGAGGTCGCGGCAAATGCGTTGATTGCGAAAACCGAGAAAGCGATGCTGAGGATGGTTTGGCGTTTCATGATCGTGTGCTCCGGGGTGTTGTTGGTTGGTATGGAGCCAATGTTACGCCGTGCAGTTTTTAAGAGAACTTCATTGAATCAATGGTGACTATCGACGCAGTCAATGGATGCGGTCATTGATCCGTCACGCACAATTCACCGGTTGCGCGGATCAATGCCTGGCCATGCAGGGCATCCTTGATCAGGCTGGCGCGTTGTTCGGCCAGCCAGTTAGGGCATTCCGGGTCGACGCGATAGGGCATGAAATCGGCGTATTGCTGCAACAGGCGGACTTGCAGCATATCCAGTTTTGGCCGGATTTGACTCAGGTCGGGCCGTGGCACGTCGGGTGCCTTGCGGGCGGCTTGCCAGACAGCGAGCAGCCCATACTGCACCAGTTTGTTGGCTTCGATCTGCGCCGCAACCAATTCGGCCGCTTCGTCCGGGTCAAGTTTTTGCTGAACCGCCTGCTTGCGGGCGTTGGCAATGACTTGCGCTTCGCGGGCTGTATCCTGGATTGGCTTGCCACTGTCCCACTTGGTCAGCGCCACCTGATCGGCAATATTCAGGCGCTCATTGATGGTTGCCAGTAACGGTTGCAGGGCATCGGGGGCAGGGGAAGGGGCAGCGTGAGCAGCTGCGGCGACCAAGCCGAGCAGGGCGCCGCTCAGCAGTTGCGGCAAGCGTGGGCAGTGGAACATAAGCAAACCTCTTGGGCATGGGATGCGCATCAGGTCTTATGTATCACAGCACAGACGTTGGTACGAAGCTCAATGGTGTAATCAATCTGTTACAGCCGCAGCCAATAACTGCTCGATCTGCGCCAGTTCCCAGGTGCTGAGCAAGCTCACCGGATCGGTGCCGAAACGTTGCCCTCCATCGAAAATCCGCCCGTCCGCACTCTGGCAGCCGAGGCAGTGGCGCAGGCGACCAGCGTCGATATCAAGGCGCAAACGCCAGCCATCGATATCGACCTGCACCATGCCAGGCTCAGATTGTTCATCAAGACGCTGGAGCGAGCGCAGGCCCAGGGCGGCGTCGCGCAATTGCTGGTAAACCTCGCGGGCAGTCAAGGAGGGCACAGGTGTCTCCGGGCAGTGGATGGAGCGACAGGATAAAGTGCACCCCCGCGACTGTCATTCTACGGCCTGTGCCTGTCGAGCCCGCGGCGCCTCTTCGTCCCGCAGATGAAGGCTCATGTCGTCGCAACTTTGTGACCACTCCGTCAGCCACGAAGGCATTTGCATCGACAGTTCCGACAACCCCAGTTCGCGGACAAATTCGCCGGGTGGCACCGTACCTTTCACTGAACGGAACCGGCCGCGCATCACCACCCAGTTGCTGGAATCCACCCGCATGATCCTGGACAGCATCACCTACGCCGTGGGCTACGAAGATGGAAACTCGTTCCGCAGGCTCTTGCGCCAGCGCGTGGGCTTGTTGCCGGCGGCGTACCGCAAGATGTGCCAATCGGTCGCATGATGCCGCACACGAAAAAGCCCGGCTGATCAGGCCGGGCTTTTTGCTGGGTACCGCGATGTTGCGATTGATTATGCAACGGTGTTGCCTTGCAGGCGGTCGGAGCCATCGGCGGCTACTTCGTTACCTTTCAGACGGTCGGAACCATCGGCAGCGACGGTGTTGCCTTGCAGACGATCCGAGCCATCGGCGGCTACTTCGTTACCTTTCAGGCGGTCGGAACCATCGGCAGCGACGGTGTTGCCTTGCAGACGATCCGAGCCATCGGCGGCTACTTCGTTACCTTTCAAACGATCCGAACCATCGGCAGCGACGCGGTTTTCGATCAGGCGATCAGAGCCGCCTTCAGCGACACGATTCTGGATCAAACGATCCGAACCCCCTTCAGCCACACGGCTTTCGATCAGTCGATCCGAGCCGCCTTCAGCGACGACGGGTTGAACAGAAGTCGCGGCAAATGCGTTAACTGCGAAAACCGAGAAAGCGATGCTGAGGATGGTTTGGCGTTTCATGATCGTGTGCTCCGGGGTGTTGTTGGTTGGTATGGAGCTGATGTTACGCCGCGCAGTTTTTAAGAGAACTTCATTGAAGTGATGGTGGACATCGACGACATTGATAGAGCGAACGAGCTACCTCCCGTGGGCGTGATGATGCGGCCTGACCTGTCGTCGGCTGCACTGCCTGGGCACAAGCGTGGGGGTATCCTGTTTCTTCGCGGGTTTCACGCTCTGATCGGGAGGGTAAACCGATGCATGACTACTACGATTTGGGCACCTACAGCCGCCCGGTGACAACGAGTTCGCCACAAGCCCAGCTCTGGTTCGACCGCGGCCTGATGTGGTGCTACGGCTACAACCACGACGAGGCCATCCGCTGCTTTCACAAAGCCCTCGAACATGACCGCGAATGTGCGATGGCTTACTGGGGGATCGCCTATGCCAGCGGCCCCAACTACAACAAGCGTTGGGATGCTTTCATCGAGCAGGAACTCAAGGAGGCCGTGGCCCAGGCCCGGTTGGCGACGCAAATTGCATTGGTGCACCTGGACGGCGCAACGGCGGTGGAACAGGCGCTGATTCGCGCACTGCAGCAACGCTATCAGTCCGAGCAGGCCACGACCCTCGACGAACTCCTCACCTGGAACGATGCTTACGCCGCCGCCATGCGTGAGGTCTACCAAGCCTTTCCCGACGATCCGGATGTCACGGCACTGTTCGCTGAAGCGTTGATCGACCGCACGCCCTGGCAACTCTGGGACCTGAAAACCGGCACCCCGGCCCCCGGCGCCGACACGCTGGAAACTGTGGCCGTGCTGGAGCAGGCGCTGCAGCGCATGACTCCGAAGGGTGAGACACCGCACCCCGGCGTGCTGCATATGTATGTGCATACCATGGAAATGTCGCCGTACCCGGAACGGGCACTGCGCGCCGGCGACATGCTGCGGGACCTGGTGCCGGACGCCGGTCATTTGCGCCACATGCCGTCGCACATCGACGTGCTGTGCGGCGATTACCGTGGCGCGATGATCACCAACAGCCGCGCGATCGAGGTCGACAGCCAATACCTGGCGCAAGAAGGCCCGCTCAATTTCTACACCCTGTACCGATGCCACAACTACCACTTCAAACTCTATGCAGCGATGTTTCTCGGCCAGTATCAACCGGCGCTGGACGCTGCCGAACAGATGAGCGCGACGATCAAGGAAGAACTGCTGCGCGTTGAGCAACCGCCCATGGCCGACTGGCTGGAAGGCTTCGTTTCGATGAAGCTGCACGTGCAGATCCGCTTCGGCAAATGGCAGGACATTCTCGCAACGCCGTTACCCCACGATCCGGCGTTGTACTGCGTGACCACCGCCATGCTGCATTACGCCAAAGGCGTGGCGCACGCGGCGTGCGGGCAGGTCGCTGCCGCTGAAGCCGAACAGCAGCACTTCCTCGAAGCCTGGGCACGGGTGCCGGACACTCGCTACCTGTTCAACAACACCTGCAACGACATCCTGGCCGTGGCCGGGGGCATGTTGCGCGGGGAAATCGAGTACCGCAAAGGTCATGTGGACGAGGCCTTCGCCCACCTGCGCGAGGCACAAGCGCTGGACGATCACTTGCCGTACGACGAGCCTTGGGGCTGGATGCAACCGGTACGCCACGCGCTTGGCGCCCTGTTGCTTGAGCAGGGCAGGGTAGAAGAAGCCTTGCAGGCCTATCGCGCCGATCTGGGACTGGATAACACACTCAGCCGGGCATCCTGGCATCTGGACAACGTCTGGAGCCTGCATGGTTATGTCGAATGCCTGACGCGCCTGGGGCGCGAGGCAGAAGCGGCGGCTGCAAAGATCCGCCTCGATCTGGCCATGGCCCGTGCCGATGTGGAGATATCGGCATCGTGTTTCTGCCGGGTCGGCCAGCGTTGTTGCCATTGAGCTGCCCGATCGGCAGGCAAGAAACGCCGCCTCAAGCCTCGCTGATCTGGCTGACGCTGGTGATCTGGCCGTTCCAGACCATCTCGTAATGGGCGCTCTGGATGATCGACGACACAGGTTTGGGCGTCATCAATGCCCAGCACAAGCTGCCCGGCAGACGCACCGAGTGATAGCGCAGCCCGGGGCAGCGAGCCATCCTGATTTCCCGGCCCAGCACTCGTGACTGGCTGTAGTCGTCCGGCGCATAGATCGGGTCATGGGTCGGCAGGGTGGCCGCGTCCTTCATTCCCGCATCACCAAAAGTGCAGGTCAGCCCGCGAAACACAAAGCGTTCATAGTTCAGGCTTGGCACTTTCGACCAGTACAGGCTCTGGTGATACCGCACCTCGGCCAGCGCGGTTTCCATCGAGTCGGCAAGGTACAACACCCCAAAGCTGCCATCACTGAACCGCGAACCGGCCGGATTGACGTGAGTAAACGGCGCCGTCGCATAGGAACACCCGGGGATGCCGAACGGAATTTCACTTCGTGGAATCAGCTCCAGTTGACCCACTTCATTCTTCAGTCGGGGATTGACCAGCGCCTGAATCTCGAACAGCACGTCGAACTCGTCCGCGTCAGCCACGTCTTCGAACAAGGCAATCGGCGGAAACTTCGAGTTGACCAGCCGATACGCCTGCAACGGCTTGCCGGCAAACACCGGCAGCTCAGCCACCTTCACCACTGCGCGCCACGCAGCACATCAATGCGCCGGAAGGTTTCGTACAACGAAATCATGTCGCCCTGGGCCATGATCTCCAGCGGGCTGCGGCCATTGAAAAACTCGTTGTCATTGGCCATCGACGGGAAACCGTAGACGTTCTCGGGGTTATCGAACACCAGGCGCAGGGTGGCGTGAATGTTCAGCACAAAACTGATGCGCTGCATCTGGTCTGCATCCAGCGCCACTGACCAGTCAGGGTCACGCTGCCGTGCGCGGGTGTAGGTGCTGCGGGAAATGCGCAGAATGTGACACGCCTGCTCGCTGCCGGCCTGCCATTTTTCCAAAATGCTCACGGCGGCACGCAGCCCGGTGACGCACTGGTTTTTGCTGAACGATTGCGCTTGCGCGGCGACGGCCATGTTCGTTACCTGTTTGAGTCCATAGACACAAAATTAGGTATTATGAATCTATAGATCAAGTGGCATGCGACCAGTGGCCTAAGGGCTGTCTGTCACTCCGGCATGCCCGCCAACCGCAATCCATCGGCGAACAGCGCGAGATCCACAGGCCGCTGGATCGGCAGCCAGTCCTGGAGGTTGCACAGGCGCAACGTTGGGTCCTGCTCACGCAGGCGTTGCATCGCCAGTGTCGCCTTATCTATTCGGTCGCCGAAGGCATGGCTGGCCGCCAGCAACGCCGCGGCGGGAAGCAGGCTGGGCAGGTTGCCCAGTGCCTTTTCCGCCCAGTGGGCGGCGGCATCGAATTGACCGGCGAAGAAATTCGCGAGCGCCATCCCGACTTGCATTCTGAACATTTCCGGATCCAGCGGACTCAAGCGCACGGCATGGCTCAAATCCTTGATGGCCATGTCTGTTTCACCGTGCAATGCGCGCAGGATGCCGCCCAGGTACCAGGCGGGTGCCAGATTGGGATTGAGCAGCCTGGCCCTGTCCAGCAGGGCGATGCCGCCGTCCACTTCACCCGCGAGATGGGCCAGTGCATGGCCGCCACGGGTCAATGCAACCGCATCATCGCGGCCCAAAGCCACCGCCAGGCGCGCCAGGCGAATGCCCTCGGCGATCTCGCCAGGTCGATCGGCCATCCAGCCATTGAGCTTGCGCCAGAAGTGGCACCAGGCGGCCATGCCATAGGCCGAGGAAAATTCCGGGTCGAGCTCGATCGCTGTGTAGAACATCGGCAACGCCTGCTCGATGGCTTCGCGGCTGCCGCTGTGCAGATTGGCCATGGCGCGCAAATAGTAATCGTAGGCGCCCAGGCTTTCCGTCGGCTTGCGTTTGGCGCGCTCGATTTCTGCCTGTTCCAGTTGCGGCGCGATGGCGCCGACCACGCTTTCGGTGATGCGATCCTGCAACTCGAAGATGTCGTCGAGCAAACCTTCGAAGCGCTCCGCCCAGATATGCGTCCCGCTTGTCGCGTCGATCAGCTGTCCGGTGATGCGCACCTTGTTTGCGCATTTGCGCACGCTGCCTTCAAGCACATAACGCACTCCCAATTCCTGGCCTACACCCTGAGCGTCCACTGACCGGCCCTTGTAGGTGAAGCTGGAGTTGCGCGCGATGACGAACAGCCAGCGGATACGCGACAGCGCGGCGATGATGTCTTCCACGACGCCGTCAGCGAAGTATTCCTGCTCCGGATCGCCGCTCAGGTTATGGAAAGGCAGGACCGTAATCGAGGGTTTGTCCGGCAGGGCGAGAACAGCAGGGGATGCTTGCCTGGGGGGCACGGGCTGTCGATCAAGGTCGGCTGGTGGCGCTTGTCCGCTGTCGTCGACCCTGACCTGTCCGACGAAACGGTAACCCTTGCGGGCAATCGTGCGCACCAGACGCTGTTCTTCGCCGGTATCGCCGATAGCCTTGCGCACCGCGTTGATGTGGCTGGTGATCGTCGACTCCGAAACGATCCGCCCGCTCCACACCCCTTCGAGCAACTCGTCCTTGCTGACCACGCGATCGGGGTTGCTGACGAACAGCAGCAATAGATCGAAGACCTGCGGGCCGACAGCGACGGCCTGCCCGCGCAAAGTCAGTTCCCGGCGATCCTGATTGAGCACGAAATCATCAAATGCGAACTGCAACGTGAGCTTCCCCTGGCGCAGCGCCTTCGACTCCGTGTCCCAGGCGATTGTCGATTGAACGTTAATGATACGGCAGCTCAAAAGCCGCTGCACCGTCTGCGATCCGGGCGGTTGGACAGCTGCTTTGGACATAAATCCAAGGATTCGCCAAGACAAAGCCAAGGCCGGCGCAAGGACTCGGTCCGGATGCCCAGGCATTCTTGTTCCACACCGACGCAACGGTTGCAGTCGACAAATGGAGAAAACCCATGAAGATCGTCGTCATCGGAGGCTCCGGCCTCATCGGATCGAAACTTGTGAACATCCTTCAGGAACGCGGGCATGACGTGCTCGCCGCCAGCCCGAGCACAGGCGTGAACAGCATCACCCGCGAAGGCCTGGCCGAAGCGATGGATGGTGCTGATGTCGTGGTGGACGTGGCGAACGCGCCGTCGTGGGAAGATCAGGCCGTTCTCGATTTCTTCGAAACCTCGAGCCGCAACCTACTGGCCGCCGAAGCGGCTGCCGGGGTTCGCCATCATGTCGCGTTGTCGATTGTCGGCACTGATCGGTTGCCCGATAACGGTTACTTCCGGGCCAAGGTCGCGCAAGAAAAACTGATCAAGGCGTCCGGCATTCCTTACACGCTGCTGCGGGCCACGCAGTTCTTCGAGTTCGTCGGCGGCATTGCCCAGTCGTTCGCCGTCGGTGACGCGATTTACGCATCGCCGGCGCTGATTCAGCCAATAGCGTCCGACGACGTTGTGGCGGCGCTGGCCGACGTGGTGCTGGCGGCACCGGTCAATGGCACGGTCGAAGTCGCAGGTCCCGAAGCCTTGCCGATCGACGAACTGGTCAGGCGCTTCCTGCGGGCCACCCAGGACAACCGCAAGGTCGTTGCGGACGTGAACGCACGTTACTTCGGCTCCGTGCTCGACGACCAATCGCTGACCGCCGGCAAGAACGCACGCCTGGGCGCCATCCGCTTCGAAGACTGGCTCGCTCAGTCCTCGACCCGATAACCCTGCGCATCATCACTTTCGCTTCCACGAAGGAGCAATCACCATGGTTACTCGTCTGCTGTTAGCCGCTGTCTTTGCAACGCTGTCGATCGGTGCAGCGTCGGTTTCGGCTGCTGAGCCACCCCCCGGCAAGGTGACCGTCGTGTTCGACCGTCCCATTCCCAACATCCCCGGCAAGAGCATGAAAGGTGTGATGGTCGAGTATGGGCCAGGCGCCGCATCGCCAGCACACACCCATCCGAAAACCGCATTCATCTATGCCACGGTCCTCGAGGGCTCGTTCCGCATCAAGATCAAAGGCGAGCCTGAAAAGATCTACCGTGTCGGCGAAAATTTCGTAGAAGAGCCGGGTTCCGTGCACGAAGTCAGCGCCAACGCCAGTGACACCGAACCTGCGCGCCTGTTGGCGGTGTTCGTCGTCGACAGTGGGGATATGCCTCTGGTGACGCCGATCAAAAAGTGATCCGGACTCATCGATACGCGACGGCCGGGTGGCAGGTCACTGCCGCCCTGTGGCCGCTGATGACGTGGTCATGAATTCAATCCGTTTTGCACAAGTGGGTACGGGCAAAAACTCTTCGAGACGGCATTCGAATGGCATCAATGCGGGTTTTCAGTGACGCTGGAGGAGGGCGGCTTCGATGCAGTTGAGCAACCTGTCGGCGTCGCAGGGTTTGGGCAGGCAGGCAATCAGCTCTGGAGAATGGGAGCCCAGGGGCGGAGCCGCTCCTGGGTAGGCAGTGATTAAAATTGTAGGGATGTGGTAACCCGTCGCGATGAGACGCTCAAGCATCTCCACGCCGCTCATCCCCGGCATCTGGATGTCGGAAACCAGGCAATCTGTTTCAGTGGTGGCGTTGGCGTCGAGGAACTCCACGGCGCTGCAATAGGTTCGGGTTTTGTAGCCACTGGATCGCACCAGGCTTTCCAGGGCACCGCGGACGGAATCGTCATCATCGACGATGGCAATGGTGGTTGCAGTGCGCATCGGGGTGTTTTGCGTCATGTGGTCTGGCTCGTGAATGCGCCTGTCGTTACTACACGATACGCGGTACTGAAAGGGGGAAAAGTATATCTATGTATAGGTCGCTAAGATCTAAGTGTTGATGTACCACCGACCATTCAATGACATCGTGGGCGGTGTTCAATTGCTCATATGGCGAGCATGCGTACTTGGCGCGTGCCAATAAACAGCTAATCTGAAGCGGCGCGACGCTTCCGGATGGCTGATCCGACGGCAAATGCCAGGCAAAACACGACTTTTGTTCCCTCTGCGATGGATAACAACATGCAAATTCTTTGGGACGATGGTGAGCGTATCTTCTGTCGGGAATTACGCTCCAGTGCTGGCGGTGAAAGCCACGTTCTGGTGGCGCGTCCCGCTGCCGAACAGCCGCTGCCGGCCTGTCTTGGCCGTCTCGCCCATGAATTTGCATTAAAGGATGAGCTGGAAGGCAGTTGGGCGGTACGGCCGCTTGAAATGCTGCGTGAAGCCGGGCAGATGCAACTGGTGCTCGAAGACCCCGGTGGCGAGCCGCTGGTTCGGTTGCTGGAGGCGCCCATGGACATCACCAGCTTTTTGTATCACGCCATTGGCATTGCAGTGGTCCTGGGCAAGCTTCATCAGCGTGGACTTGTGCATAAAGACATCAAGCCCAGTCATATCCTGGTGAACTGTGCCGACGGGCAGGCCCGGCTCACCGGATTCGGTCTTGCTTCACGGCTGCCCCGCGAGCGGCACGCGCCGGAGACCATCGCTGGTACGCTTGCCTACATGGCGCCTGAGCAGACCGGCCGGATGAATCGCTCGATCGATTCGCGCAGCGACCTCTATTCCTTCGGCGTCACCCTGTACCAGATGCTGACCGGCTCGCTGCCGTTCACCGCCACCGACCCGATCGAGTGGGTGCATTGCCACATCGCGAAGAAACCGCTGCCACCGAGCTCGCGCGTTGAAAGCGTTCCCGAAGCACTGTCCGACCTCGTCATGAAACTGCTCGCCAAAACCGCCGAGGATCGCTATCAGACGGCGGCGGGCGTTGAGCATGACCTGCGCAGATGCCTGGCCGACTGGCAGCAACAGCGCCAGATCAATGCATTTACCCTGAGCGAACACGGCACCTGCGACCGCTTGCTGATTCCCGAGAAACTGTACGGGCGCGAACAGGAGGTTGACAAGCTGGTTGCCGCGTTCGGTCGAATCGTTGAAAACGGTGCGCCGGAGCTGGTGCTGGTCACCGGCTATTCCGGTATCGGCAAGTCGTCGGTGGTCAACGAATTGCACAAAGTGCTGGTACCACCGCGCGGGATCTTCGCCTCCGGCAAGTTCGATCAGTACCGGCGCGACGTCCCCTATTCGACGCTGGTGCAGGCGTTTCAAAGCCTGGTGCGCTCGCTGCTGGGCAAGAACGATACGGAGTTGGCGAACTGGCGTGAGGCGTTGCAACAGGCGCTGGATGCCAATGCGCGGCTCATGACCGACCTCATCCCGGAACTCAAGCTGATCATCGGCGAGCCGCCACTGGTCCCGGCCCTGGACCCGCAACAGGCGCAGCGGCGTTTCCTTCTGGTGTTCCGGCGCTTTATCGGCGTTTTTGCCCGGGCCGAACACCCGCTCGCCCTGTTTCTCGACGATTTGCAGTGGCTCGATGCGGCGACACTCGATCTGCTGGAAGACCTGCTGACCAGTCCGGATGTGCGCCACCTGATGCTGGTAGGCGCCTATCGCAGCAACGAAGTGGATGGCACGCACCCGCTGTCGAGCAAACTCAGGGCCATTCGCAATGCGGGCGGTCGGGTCGATGAAATCACCCTGGCGCCCTTGGCCAAGTCGCACATCGAACAGTTGATCGCCGAGGCGCTGCATGCCGAGGTGGCGCGTATCGAGCCTCTGGCGCAGTTGGTATTGGACAAAACCGCCGGCAATCCCTTCTTCGTGATCCAGTTTTTGCAAGCGCTCGCCGAGGAGCAACTGCTGACGTTCGATCATGAGGCGCGGCGCTGGTGCTGGGATCCGGATCGTATCCATGCCAAGGGTTATACCGAGAACATCGTCGACCTTATGGTCGATAAACTGTCCCGCTTGAAGGCCGAGACACAGCAGGCGTTGCAGCAACTTGCCTGTCTGGGGCACGTTGCCGGCATCACCGCGCTTTCGACTGCCATGGGCGTACCCAAGGCGCAGGTTCGTAGCGTGTTGTGGGAGGCGATTCGCCAGGAGCTGGTCGAACGGCTGGACGATGCCTATGGTTTTGTCCATGACCGCATCCATGAAGCCGCTTATTCACTGATCCCCAAGGACTCACGCGCCCAGGCCCACCTGAGAATCGGCCGGCTGCTGGCGTCGCAGACGCCTGCAGAGGATCTGGAAGCGTCAATCTTTGAAATCGTCGGCCAGCTTAATCTCGGCGCGTCGCTGCTCACTGAGCGGGGCGAGCGGGAGCAATTGGCCGAGTTCAACCTGATTGCCGGCCAGCGTGCCAAGGCTTCGACTGCATACGCTTCCGCGCTTAATTATCTGAGCATGGGTGTGCAATTATCGGGTGAAGACTGCTGGGGGCGCCGGCATGGGCTGATCTTTGCACTGGAGTTGAACAGGGCCGAATGCGAACTCCTGACCGGTCAACTCGCTATCGCGAACGAACGTCTGACGGCGCTTTCGGCGCGCGCCATAACGGTGACAGAGCGAGCCAGCGTTGCTTGTCTGCAAATGGACGTCTACCTGCTTCTGGACCGCAGCGATGCTGCGGTCGCTGTCTGTCTCGCTTACCTGCAGCATGTGGGTATCAAGTGGTCGGCACATCCGAGTGACGATGAAGTGCGGCGTGAGTATGACCACATCGGGTCGTTGCTGGGGGATCGGGCAATCGAGGAACTTATCGATCTGCCGTTGATGACTGATCCGACGTCCCTTGTGACAGTCAATGCACTGGGCAAACTCTTCGCGCCTGCCTTACAGACCGATGCGAACCTGACGGACCTGCTGATTTGCAAGGCGGTCAGCCTGAGCCTCGAGTGGGGTAACTGCGATGCGTCGTGTGTGCTCTACGCCAACGTGTTCAGGGTCGCCGGTCGGCGGTTCGGCGACTACCAGATAGGCTTTCGATTCGGTCAGTTGGGTTGCGACCTGGTTGAACAGCGCGGCCTGACTCGATTCGAGGCCAGTACCTATCTGTGCTTCTCGTGTTTCGCTGTGCGCTGGATGAAACCCGTAAAGCAATGCCGCGACCTGCTGCGCCGTTCGTTTGTGGCGGCGAACCGTATCGGTGATCTGCCCTATGGCGCCTATGCCGGCAACAATCTCACTGCCGACTTGCTCTTCGCCGGCGAGCCGTTGTCCGAGGTGCAAGGTGAGTCTGAACAGGGGCTGGCTTACGCCAGGAAGGTGCGCTTCGGTTTGGTGGTTGATTTTATCGTCACACAATTGAAGCTGATCCGGATGTTGAGAGGCCTGACGCCTACCTTCGGTCGTCTTGATGAAGGCGAGTTGAATGAGCAAGGCACCGAAGCCCACTTGTCCAGTAGCCCGGATCTGGTATTGGCTGAGTGCTTGTACTGGGTCCGCAAATTGCAGGCTCGCTACCTCGCCGATGAACCTGAAGCGGCCATGAAAGCCGCCGCCAAGGCGCAGCGGTTACTCTGGGTTTGTCAGGCGTTCTTCGAGGAAGCCGAGTTTTATTTCTATGATGCACTGGCCCGTGCAGCCTGCTGCGATGGCACCCCGGTGAGCGAGCAAGCGGAACATCTGCTCGCCATGGCGGCTGACTGTCGGCAACTGCAGACCTGGGCGGAACAGTGCCCGGAAAACTTTGCCAGCAGGGCAACTTTGGTCGGTGCTGAAATTGCCCGAATCGAGGGGCGTGTGGTTGATGCCGAATTGTTGTACGAGCAAGCGATTCACCAGGCACAGGAGACCGGCTTTGTCCATATAGAGGCGCTTGCCAGCGAACTTGCATCACGCTTCTACGCCAAGCGCGGTCTGGTCAGGATTGCCCATGCCTATCTGCAGGACGCCCGCTACGGCTATTTACGTTGGGGCGCCGATGGCAAGGTGCGGCAGCTGGACGCAAAGTATCCCTCGCTGAGATCCGAAGAACACAGGCTCGGCCCGACCACCACCATGGCCGCGGCGGTCGAACACCTGGACCTTGCCACGGTACTCAAGGTGTCCCAGGCCCTGTCGGGTGAAATCATGCTGGAAAAACTCATCGATACGGTCATGTTCACCGCCATCGAACAGGCCGGTGCCGAACGGGGGTTGTTGATCCTGACGGAAGGGGCAGAGCTGCGCATAGCAGCACAAGTCACCAGCGACAATACAACGCAATTGAGCGATTCACCGGTCAGCGCGCAGTTGTTGCCGGAGTCTGTTCTCTATCATGTGTTGCGCACCCGCGAGAGTGTTGTGCTCGACGATGCCGCGGCCGAGGCGATGTTTGCTACCGACCCCTACATTCGTCAGCAGTGCGCACGGTCGATTCTCTGCCTGCCCCTGATGATCCAGGCCAAGTTGGTGGGGGCGCTCTACCTCGAAAACAATCTGACCGCCAGGGTGTTCAGCCCCGACCGGATCGCCGTGCTCAAACTGGTGGCGTCGCAGGCGGCGATCTCGCTGGAAAATGCTCGTTTGTACCGCGAGGTCGCAGAGCGCGAGGCAAAAATCCGGCGTCTGGTGGACGCCAACATCATTGGCATTGTCGTATGGAACGCCGAAGGTGACATCGTCGAGGCCAATGATGCGTTCCTGCGCATGCTGGGCTTCACTCGCGAGGATCTTGTCTCGGGCCGCATGAGCTGGCGTGAGATGACGGTGCCGGAGTATCGCGAAGCCAGCGAGCGCTCCATGCTGGAGGCGGTACAAACCGGCCACGCCCAACCCTTCGAAAAGGAATACTTCAAAAAGGATGGCAGTCGACTGCCAGTCATTGTGGGGCTGGCCATGTTTGAAGCGGACAGCAAGGAAGGCGTGGCTTTCGTGCTGGACCTGAGCGAACGCAAGCAGGCGGAAGAAAAAATCCGCGAAAGCGAACGACGCTATCGTGAGGTGCAGACCGAGTTGTCCCACGCCAACCGCGTCGCGACCATGGGCCAGCTCGTGGCGTCGATCGCGCACGAAGTCAACCAGCCGATTGCTGCCGCCATCCTCAACGCCAATGCCGCGCAGCGCTGGTTGAATATCCAGCCACCCGAACTCGACGAAGTCCGTCATGTGCTCAGCCGCCTGATCGAGGATGCCAACCGGGCTGCGGATGTGCTGGGGCGGATCCGCGGGCACATCCGCAAGGCGCCGCCGCAGAAAGGGCCGGTGGACATCAACGCGGCCATTGGCGAAATGATCGGCTTTACCCGTAGCCAGATCATGAAAAGTGGCACTGTATTGCAGACCCAGCTCACCGATGGACTGCCACTGGTTGAAGGCGATCGTGTCGAGCTGCAACAAGTGCTGCTGAACCTGATCATGAATGCCCTGGAAGCCATGAGCAGTACCAAGGAAGGCGAGCGGCAATTGCAGATCAGCGTGGTGCCGGGCGATGCCGGCTATTTGCGGGTCAGCGTCAGTGATTCAGGCCCGGGATTTCCCGTGGACAACACCGACCAGGTATTCACCTCGTTCTACACCACCAAGCCGACTGGCCTGGGGTTGGGTTTGTCGATCTGTCGCTCGATCATCGAAGCCCATGGCGGGCGTTTATGGGCAGGTGCCAACCAGCCTGGCGGGGCCACTGTCCAGTTCACGCTGCCGGTGCTGCAGGGCTGACTTAATACTTAAGTTTAAGTGGGGCATATTAATGGTTCGAACGAACTAATCGCAGGTACAAATGAAGCTCCGCAACCTCGGCGATATATTGAGCCTCAAGGGTTGCGGAGAACTTTATCGTGAAAAGCTCAATAGCCAATGTCATCGAAAAGTGTTCATTTGTGCGTGCAAAAGCATTGCAAGCAGTGGCGCTGATAACCGCCGTTTTCAACCGGGTGTCAGATGCTCGCCTGTTACAGAACTACCTGTGCGCCGAACCGCTGATAAACATCGAACGATCACTGAGCCAAGTGCCAGTGGGCTCGCATCTGATCAGTCCGCGCCGGTTTTACGTCCATCATGGGATCTACCTTGGAGGCGGCTGTGTTGCCCATTACGCCGGGTACAGCAGTTCAATCAAACCGGGGCCGATCGAGGTGACTGATCTGGACAGTTTCGCCAGCGGCAAACCCGTCTGGGTACTGCGGGAACATTGTGAATATTCCAGCGATGAAATCGTCAGTCGCGCGCGCTCGAGAGTCGGTGAACGCCATTACCGGATTTTCTCCAATAACTGCGAACACTTTTGCAGTTGGTGCACTCGCGGGAAAAGTTACAGTACCCAGGTCGACGCGCTACTGCGTTCGCCACGGGGTTTTTTCTCGTTGATTTCAGCGTTGCAGCCGCGTTTTATTGCATAGCTTCAAGTGCCTGGCTGTGCTGCTGGCACTTGGCAGGAAAGGCATCCCAGACACCCAATCAGGCTGTGCTACACTTTTTTTTCCTCAATTTTCCGAAGAGTTCCATGCATGAGCGCACCCTCCAGTGAGCCGCAAAGCAATGGTTCTATTGTGTACGTGGTCGATGACGACGCCTCCATTCGCGATGCATTGAGCAATCTATTGCGCTCTGCCGGCATCCGTGTCGAAACCTTCGCTTCAACCACGGAATTTCTCCTTCATCCAAAGACCGCTAGCGCCAGTTGCCTGGTCCTCGATGTGCGCCTGCAAGGCAATAGTGGCCTGGATTTCCAGCGTCAACTGGTTGAGTCAAACACCGCGATCCCGATTATTTTCATCACGGGCCATGGCGATATCGAGATGTCGGTCAAGGCGATG
Organism: Pseudomonas sp. Sample_24; assembly: GCF_004307605.1. Classification (NCBI taxonomy): domain Bacteria; kingdom Pseudomonadati; phylum Pseudomonadota; class Gammaproteobacteria; order Pseudomonadales; family Pseudomonadaceae; genus Pseudomonas; species Pseudomonas sp. Sample_24. The sequence continues at coordinate 41,534 of NZ_RCNW01000468.1, read as the reverse complement.
AAAGCTGGGGCCGTGGATTTTCTGGCGAAACCGTTTCGTGAACAGGACCTGCTCGACGCGGTATCGTCTGCGCTGCAAACCGATATCAAGCGCCGGGAACTCGAACGGCAATCTTCGAACCTGCATGCCGACTACCAGTCACTGACGGTCCGGGAAAAAGAAGTCATGGCCCTTGCCGTAAGAGGCCTGATGAACAAGCAGATCGCTGGTGAGATGAATCTGAGCGAAATCACCATCAAGATTCACCGCTCCCATGCCATGAAAAAGATGCACGCGCGGTCCTTTGCCGACCTGGTTCGCATGGCGGAAGCGTTGGGGGTAGGGCATAGTTGTTGAGTTGCGTCGCACGGTTGTTCTGTTCAACAAATCGCGAATAACTGGCTGCCCGTCTCACGGTCGTCATTCAAACCAATAAAGTTGTTGAAAAAAAACACTGTAAGCTTTAAATGGGAAGATAACTGGCACTTTGCTAGCAGTTGGTCAGTATCGCCAGTTTTTGGCTCAGGGAGCGCTGATGAGTTTTGCCGGATTGACCGACTCCCCACGGCAATCGTTCGATTGCGAAACAGCTTCACCTCAATCAAACGACAATCCGGATCGGGTCGGTATGGCCGGCATTGGCCGTGACGACTCGCTTGAGCAGTTGCTCGGCCCGGCGTGTAACTGGAGCCACACCACCGCATGGGTGTTTTACCGCGCCGGTGAACAGCTGCATTGGGTCGGCCAAGGCAACCCGCAGCAGCAGTGGCCCTCAAACATCGAGCATCAAGCGTTTGAAGCCTTTTGCCAGGCCCGGCAGTTGCATTGCTGGCCGACCGGTAGAGGCGAAAGTGTGTTGGGCTGGCTACTTGCGCCGCAAACCGAGGCCGCGGATCCGGCACTCGCCGAGTTTGCCCTGCGTCTGGGCGTTCAGCTACAGACCAACACCCTTGCCCGTGCGCAGATTACTCAGCGTGTGTTGTATGAAATCACCTACCTGGCCAGTTCAACCCGCGACCGTTCCGTGTTTCTGGTGGGGGTGCACAAACTGCTGGCCAGTCTGATCGACGCCGAGAACTTCTATCTCGCGTTGTATGACCCGCACAGTGGCAAGATCGATTATCCGTATTACGTCGACATCATCGATGTTGATGCCGTGGAGTCTTCGCACTACGAATACCTTGATCCCGCGCGCCTGTCGTTGACCGGCCAAGTGTTGACCTCTGGCCAGCCATTGCTGATCGACGCCGCCGGGATCCTCGCGGCTCAGTCCGAAAAGCGTTTCTACTGTGTGGGTGATCGTCCCGAGTTCTGGATGGGCGCACCGTTGAAAAACGCCTCGGATGACGTGTTCGGCATGCTGGCGATGCAGGTCTACGATGTCTCCCGCATCTACAGCGCTGAAGATCGCGCGCTGTTTCTGGTGGTGGCGCGACACGTGGCGATGGCACTGGACCGGATTCTGCACCGCGAGGACCTGGAGCAGACGGTGATGCGCCGTACCCTGGAGCTTTCGGCGCTCAACGACGCCTTGCGCCAGGAAGTGGCGGAACGCGAGCGCGCCGAGCATCTACAGAGCGCATTGTTCCAGATCGCCGAACTGTCGAGCCAGCCAGGCGACATGGCTGAGTTGTTCCAAACCCTGCATGGCATCGTCGGTGACCTGCTGTTCGCGCAGAATTTCTATATTGCGCTGTTCGACGACGCCACCAGCGAAGTGACCTTTCCCTATTATGTGGATGAACGGCAGACCATTTGCCCGGCGGCACGGCGAGGTCGCCGGGGCCTCACCGAGTATGTGATTCGCCAACGTCGGCCTTGCCTGATTGACGTCGGCGAGGCTGAACGACTGGCCGAAAACGGTGAAATCGAATTGGCCCGGGAGTCCGTCCGGTCCTATTCCTGGCTGGGCATTCCATTGTTCGATGGCGACGTCGTGCGCGGCGTGCTGGCGGTGCAAAGCTATACCTCGCAAGTGTGCTACACGCTGCGCGACCAGGAACTGCTGACGTTCGTGTCGCGACACATCGACACGGCGTTGTCGCGCCGCACCGCCGCCGAAGCGATCCATGCCGCCAACCTCAAACTCGAAGCCCGGGTGCAGAACCGCACCCGCGAGCTCGATCATGCCAATGCCAAACTGCAACACGAAAACTCCCACGATGCGCTGACCGGGCTTCCGAATCGCACCTACCTGCAACAGCGCCTCAATCTGGCCTGGTCGCGGTTCGGCAGCGAAGGCGGACACCTGGCGGTGATGTTCATCGATCTCGACCGCTTCAAGATGGTCAACGACAGTCTCGGCCATCATTTTGGCGACTTGCTGTTGATGCAAGCCGCTCACCGTCTGCGCGGCTGCCTGCGCGAAACCGACATGCTGGCGCGTCTGGGCGGCGATGAGTTTTCGGTGCTCGCGCCCGAGGCGTCGCTGGACGCGGTGATTGAAATCGCCGAGCGGATTCTGCTGGCGTTTGACTTGCCGTTTTTCATCAATGGCCATGAAGTTTTTTCGTCCTGCAGTATCGGAATTGTCAGCGCCGACAAGCAGTACCACAACGAGCCAGCCGACTTGCTGCGCGATGCCGATGCGGCGATGTACCGGGTCAAGAGTGCCGGGCGTGACAGCTACGCGGTGTTCAACCAGGAAGTGCGCCGCGAAGTGTCGGACCAGATGGAGCGGGAAGGGGCCTTGCGCAACGCCCTCAAGCGTACCGACGAATTGCTCCCGTATTTCCAGCCGATTGTCAGCGTCGAAAGCGGCGAACTGCTGGCCCTTGAGGCGCTGATCCGCTGGCATCAGCCGGGCGGCCGGGTGATCGCACCGGGCGAGTTCTTGCCGGATGTAGAAGGGTTGCGCCTGATCGGCCGACTGGACCTGTACATGCTGGCCAGCATCGCCGCGATCCTTGCCCGGCCCGAGCATGCCAACTGGCCTGCGGTGCACGTCAATTGCTCCAGCTACAGCATGACGCGCCCGGATTTCGCCAATGATGTACTTGCCCTGTTGGCGCTGCACGGGGTCTCACCTTCACGGATCTGCCTGGAGTTGACCGAGGGGGCGTTGGTGGCTGAGCCGGCGATTGCCCAACAGACCATGCAGCAATTGGCCGACAACGGCATGTCGGTGGTGCTCGATGACTTCGGTGCAGGTTTTTCATCCCTGAGCTACGTGCATCAGTACCAATTCAGCGGCTTGAAAATCGACAAGTCGTTCATCCTTGAGCTGACCACCAGCCCGCGCAGTCGTGCAATCGTTCGGGCCATCGTGCGCATGGCCGAATCGCTGGGCCTGAGCGTGGTGGCCGAAGGCGTCGAGGATCAAGCCACGTTGGATCTGCTGCGCGAAATAGGCGCGGGGCAGGCCCAGGGGTATTACTTCGCCAAGCCGATGGGGCTGGAGACGTTGTTGTCGAGTGCTTTGATCGGTCGTTGATGACTACGCTGCCGTGTCAATCCTTGTGGAAGCACGCACGAAAAAGCCCGGCTGATCAGGCCGGGCTTTTCGAGGTGTTGCGGGGAAGCGATTCAACTTTCAGGCAACGGTGTTGCCTTGCAGGCGGTCGGAACCATCGGCAGCGACTTCATTGCCTTTCAGGCGGTCGGAGCCATCGGCAGCGACTTCGTTGCCTTTCAGGCGGTCGGAACCATCGGCAGCGACTTCATTGCCTTTCAGGCGGTCGGAGCCATCGGCAGCGACTTCGTTGCCTTTCAGGCGGTCGGAACCATCGGCGGCGACGGTGTTGCCTTGCAGGCGGTCGGAACCGTCAGCGGCGACTTCATTACCTTTCAAACGATCCGAACCATCAGCCGCTACAGCATTGCGTTTTTCCAGCAGGCGATCAGCGCCACCTTCAGCCACACGGCTTTCGATCAGACGATCCGAGCCGCCTTCAGCGACGACGGGTTGAACAGAAGTCGCGGCAAAAGCGTTGATTGCGAAAACCGAGAAAGCGATGCTGAGGATGGTTTGGCGTTTCATGATCGTGTGCTCCGGGGGTGTATTTGGTTGGTATGGAGCCAATGTTACGCCGCGGATTTTTTAAGAGAACTTCATTGCCGTGATGGTGAACATCGACAGTATTGATAGGGCGTACGGCGTGACTACGCTGAGCATGATGATGAGGCGCGCCCTGGCAAACGCGGTTTCGTCGGCACATTGATTACATCGTGGATCATCTGTATTGCGCGGCCGCGCCATTATCAGCAATGCCAATCACGAATAGAGTCAGCCCGTCGATATGTCCACTGCATCGCCAAGGTGTCTCTCATGATTCAGAGCATTCTCAAAACGGCTTCTCTGGCGGCACTTTTTGTCGCAAGCGCAGGCGCGCCTTTTATTCAGGCACAACCATTGCCACTCGATAAAGTGGCTGCGTTACACAATGAAGAGGTGGAATGGCGCAGTTTTCCCGCATTCCCGAAAGAAGTGAAACTCGCTGTCGTGGCTGGCGACCCCAGTAAGCCGGCACCTTACGTGGTGCGAGTCAAAGTGCCGAATGGCACCCGGTTGATGCCCCATACCCATCCTGAAGATCGTATCTATACCGTCATGTCAGGGGTGTTCTATATCGGCTTTGGCACTGTTTTTGATCCGGACAAACTGGTTGCTTATGGCCCCGGAAGCGTCGTGATATTGCCGGCCAATACGCCGCACTTTCATTGGGCGAAGTCAGGAGAGTACATCTCGCAGGTTTACGGCACGGGGCCGCTGGGGCTTGAATACATCGATAGCCATGATGATCCACGCAAGGCAGAAAAATGAGCAAGCCCTGAGCACGACGAACCCTGAAGGAGCGAGCTCGCCGACGCAGGGCCGCGCTTCAAACCCTGCTCGGGGAGCCTGTACTTTTTCTGGCCTTCACCAACACGTTGAAGTCGTCGGCTTCAAGAGGCCGACTCAGAAAAAAGCCCTGGCCTTCATCGCACGATACCGCTTTGAGCAACTTCAAGTGCTCGGCGGTTTCTATCCCTTCTGCCGTCACGGTGAGCGATAAGGCGCGGCCCAATCCCACGATCGCCTGGATGATGGACTGATCATCTGTTTCTACCAGTTTGCTCAGAAAACTGCGGTCTATCTTCAGGCCGTCGAAGGGGAATGTGCGCAAATAACTCAGTGATGAATAACCCGTGCCGAAGTCGTCCATGGCTATTCGCACGCCCAGGCGCTTCAATGTACGCATGAGTTCCAGTGCGCCGGTGGCATCTTCGAGCATGACGTTTTCAGTGATCTCCAACTCCACCCGGGTAGGGTCGATTGCGGAGTCGTGCAGCGCTTTCTGCACGCGTTCCACCAAGTTGCCTCGCTTGAATTCGCTAGGTGAAAGGTTGACCGATACAAACAAATGTTCCGGCCACCCTGCGGCGCAACGGCAGGCCGTGTCGATGACCCAGTCGCTCAAGGAAAGAATCAGCCCGGACTCTTCAGCAATGAGAATAAAAGTATCCGGCGCTATCAAACCGCGCTCAGGGTGTTGCCACCGTACCAGCGCTTCGGCGCCGACCATCTCTCCGTCCGAGATCCGATAGCGCGGCTGGAAATGCAGTCGAAGTTCTCCATTCCTGATCGCGAAGCGCAGATCACTTTCCAGACGACGCCGCTCAATAATTCTGGCGTTCATGTCTCCCGCATAAAAACGCCAGGTGTTACGTCCCCCGGCCTTTGCTTCGTATAACGCGATATCGGCATAACGTAGCAACTCGCTCGCCTCGCATGCGTCGTTGGGTGCCATGGCGATGCCAATACTGGCGCTGACAAACACTTCTTGTTCACTGACCTCTATCGGTTGCTCGACGGACTCGATCAGACGGCGACAAAGGGTCTCGACTTCCTCCTGGGACCCGACATCGGTGAGTATCAGAACAAACTCGTCCCCACCAATTCGGGCGACAAGGTCTCCGTGGCGAACGCATTCTGCCAAGCGGCTCGAGACCTGATTGAGCACCAGATCGCCTGCTGCATGTCCTAGCAGGTCATTGACCGGTTTGAATCGATCAAGGTCCAGGCTGAGCATGACCAAGGGTTGTTCCACCGTCGGCACAGCTTTGAGTTTGCCATCCAGAAACTCTTGGAGACGGGTCCTGTTGGGCAGGCCGGTCAGGGCGTCATGCTGTGAGAGGAATTCGATTCGACGGCGAGCTTTGACTTCCTCCGTAACGTCGGTTGCCGTTCCCCGGAATCCTCCTCCCGCCATTGCTCGCGCTGATAGACGGGTGATTCGTTCCTGGCCGTTTGTATCCAGGTAACGACACTGCACACTGATGTCCGGCCGACGATTCGGAATACTGAGCCACTGAGAGGCCGTGCCTAGCTCAGTGCGCAACAGATCATCCATTGCCGCACCAGTCCATGCCTCCCGGGAAAGGCCTGTGACCTCTTCAAACCGCTCTGACAGATAAGTGAAGTGCCAGCCACCGTCCATTTCCCAGACCCAGTCCGAGCTGGCCTCAACGACATCGCGAAAGCGCGCCTCACTGGTGGCGAGGTCGGCCTGACTGCATTGCAGCGATAAATAGCTGGCATCAAGTGCCTGCGCAGCGGCGGTGGTTCGACGCAAGATAACCCACGTCATCAGGCACACCAACAGCGCAGCGATCCCCACAAGGGGCAGCCCGAGCGCGAGCAATTGCAGACCTGGCCTGTGCGGGCTCCAGTGCAGACTGCCTGCGGCACCGGTTTCACCCAAGGGGTACACAGATTGCGAGTGAATATCATCGGCAGTGGCCAAGTGCAGGCCTTCCACTCCGAAGTCCCGACCCATCGCTGCAAGTTTGGCGCTGTCCAACGGATCCACGAAAATCAGCACCGACGCCGATCTGTCATCAGTTTTAACCGTCGGATCGGTTCCCGGGGTAATCGCTGCTGCAGCGATCAGGGCGGGTATCCCTCCGATATTGACGAACGTAGTGGTAGGCGTTTCGGATTCGGCTCCCTCGCGGGCCTTGTCGAGAATTGCGTCGATGGACTGCTCGAGCCATTGTTCTGCTTCAACTGACACCTTCTCCCCGTCGACCACGGAATAAACGGTGCGATTGAGATCATTGACGACAAACAAGCCGCGAAATCCGAAGTCCGTGTAAAGAGTGGTGCCGATATTTTGTCGTACGTACGCCCAGTCGGTGTCTACTTCAGTGTGCAAGTGCTTGTAAGCATCGCCCCAGAATGCGTAATCCTTGACGGTAGAGCGCAGCGAATTTTCCAACGATTGCACGGCCTTCCTGGTGTAGAACGCACTCTTGACTTCCTCCGCTCCATCCAGTTTTTGCGCAAGATAAACAAGCGAGCCGCACGCGAGCAAAAACACGCCTGCCAAAAGACCAACAAACTTGAACAGCGAAGCGCGGGTCAGGGCCACGCTTGAACGATTGGTTGGGGAACAAGAAATAGTGGGGAGATCGTTAGGCATAAATTCCCGGCAGTCGGTGAGAACAACTCATTTGCACACCAACTTATCGGCAGTGGACGCTAAAAGGTGAGTTGCCGTACGTCGCCAAACGACCGGCCGAGTCTGCCGAAGCGACGCAGGTTCCTGGTTATCGACGCTCACAGCGATGCAGCGCCAGGGCGTAAACCAGAGGCGCGAATTGTCCGCACGCCGCGCTATCGCTGGCCCATCTCCCGACTCAGCAGCGGCCGCTGAAGGCTCGATCTGCGTGTCTTGCTGGAGACCGCCTAAGGGTCAGCTGAAGTCAGCAGCTTGGGTCAAAACCACATCGACACCAACAGCCGGCTGCGATAGTGGCGGTTTTTTCTTCAGGCATCCGTTTCTCCCTTGATGGCCAAAACGCTGCAAGGCACCTGATACAGAACATGCTCCGTGGTACTGCCAACCAGCTTGTCCACGCCTTTGTGATGGGTATTTCCCATCACGAAGACATCCGCTCGAGTATGAGTGGCAAAGTCGGCCATTGCTTTGGTTGGCGGTCCTGCAATGAAGTGTTGTCGCTCAGGTGGCACGCCGTGGCGCGCCGCCAAGGCAATGAAGCATTTTTCGAGTGACCGGCGCACGTCGTTGCTGAAGCCTGGCATCGTCACGGCGCCAGCGCCTGCATCAGAGAAATGTGTGTGTGTCAGTTCATAGGCATACAGCAGGTGCAATTCAGCATCACACTGCGTCGCCAATTCGTTCGCCGCCTGAATGACACTGTCGTTGATTCCGCTGATCTGACCCTCTGGATGCGATGGGTCAACCGCTGCCACAATTACCCGAGGAAGCGGACACCTGACTTCGCTGACCAGATGTATGGGCGTGGGACATTCGCGCAACAACTGCCAATCCAAAGGCGTGACGAATACGCGTTTGAGCGCCGATTCATGATGTACGTCCTTGATAGTCAGGTCCGGCTGCATTTCAGCCACATGCTCAAGGATCTGTTGCAGCGGGTCACGGGTCAATGCAACTTCGGTGGTCACATTGATGCCCTTCCTGCGCATGAGTCCGGCTTCATCCTCCAACCACTGCAGGTTTTCCTGCCGGCAACTCTCGCGAAGTTGTTCACTGTTGCTCATTAACCGCATAAGGTCGAAGTCTTCGATGAACACCGCGATGTGCAGCGCTGCGCCTGTGGCGTCGGCCAGTGCGATTGCCCGCTCCATCGCCGGCGAGTGACGCATGGTCGGACCTGCGATCAGAAAGAGTCGTTGATACTGCCTCATGTGACACCTCCAAACGTTCTGGGTTGTTGGCTAGCGCCCCCAGCACTTTCGCTTGTCCCACCATTGGCGATCTTTTATCGCCTCACTACCTGGATCGACACTATCAATATACGCCTGCATCAGCGGCTTGCCAGTTGCCAGGGCTGGTGAAGGATATAGCAGACCTTTTCATCACGACCGCGCAGTAAACGGGGCTGCTGGAACCGCGGGCCATGCCACCCGCCTTGACCATGGAGCACAGCCAATGCGATTGCCGGCAGTTCAGCACCTGAATCAACACTTCGTAAAAAACGAACTATTGGCAATGAATAAACGATTTTTGCTGATGTAACAGGCTCGTTAGCATGACTCCTCCAGCCTATTGCTGCTTCATGCGGAGACAGTCAATGACCGCCATCAGCGTCGGCCAACCCTGGATGTGGGCCGCCTTCATCGTATTCGTCCTTGCCATGCTGGCCCTCGATCTGTTCGTCTTCGGCGGGCGCAAGGCGCATCGTGTTTCGGTGCGCGAAGCGCTGGCCTGGGTTATCGCCTGGATCAGTCTGGCGCTGGTCTTCGCCGTCCTGCTCTGGTGGTATCTGCGCAGCATGTTCGGCGCCGAAATCGCCCAGCGTACAACGCTCGAATTCCTGACGGGCTACCTGATCGAGCAGTCGCTGTCGATCGACAACATGTTCGTTTTCGTGATGATCTTCGGCTACTTCGCCGTGCCGCCAGAGCTGCAACGCCGCGTCCTGCTCTATGGCGTGCTCGGCGCCATCATCATGCGCGCCGGTATGATTTTCGCCGGTGTCTGGCTGGTGCGGGAGTTTGCCTGGCTACTCTATGTCTTTGGTGCTTTCCTCATCATCACCGGCATCAAGATGCTGATCTTCGCCAACCAGCAGCCAGACCTCGAAAAGAACCCCTTGCTGCGCTGGCTGCGTAGCCATCTTCGCATCACCGATGGCTTTCATGGCGAGCGCTTCTTCGTACGCCAGAACGGCCTGCGCTGGGCGACGCCGATGTTCCTGGTGCTGGTACTGATCGAGGCCAGCGACCTGGTCTTCGCGGTCGATAGCATCCCGGCTATCTTCGCTGTCACCACCGACCCCTTCATCATATTCACCTCCAATATCTTCGCCATCATGGGCCTGCGCGCACTGTATTTTCTGCTTGCCGACCTGGCCTACCGCTTCCACTTGCTCAAATATGGCCTGGCCATCGTACTGGTGTTCATCGGCGGCAAGATGCTGGTCGCGCCGTGGTGGCACGTGCCGATCCAATGGTCGCTGGCGACCGTCGGCGGCATCATATTGGTTTCGGTCCTGTTGAGCCTGACTATGACGAAGAGCAAAACGCTGCTCGACTGACCGAGCGTTGTCGCGCAAGGCAGCGAGCCCGTGGCAGCGCTGCTGGAAGTGACACCTTATGGTGGGCCGGCGGCTTCGCGCAGATACCTGCCGTTTACCCAACCGGTAAACTTCTGCTTGAGGCCAGCCTCGATTTGGCACCAACGACTGGAACCCACCGGTTTGCAGCCCAGGTTGCGTACCCGGTCGCCGATCACTAGCGCGCCGACGATCTGCTTGCCGACACCGGGCTCGCTGCGCACGTTGAGAGTTTCGCCGCTTGAGAGGTTTGCGACGTCCCAATAATCGGGGCCACCGGAAAACCCGTCAGCGTAGTCGGTCGTGATGTCCGCCTTGGTTTGCCGGGGTTCCTGGTGAACACCTTGGGCAACCACGCAGGTCGCACCGAAGAGCGCCACAACCGCCATGAACCCGATAATTCGCATCCCCGTACTTCCTCATTTAGTTTGAGTGGACATCTGGTCTGTGGGGCAAGGGCAATCAGCGTACCGCGATCAACTGAAGAAATTAACCGGCCTAGCCACTGCATGGATTTCCTCGACGCGGCGTGACATCTGCCATTGAGAAAATGAACCCTACGCGATGGTTTCGTTCCGCGAACCGGGAGCGCATAAAGCCAGATTCCTGCTGTGGTGCTGCAACTTTTTTACGCTTTCTTTACGGTCAGCATTTCTGCCCGCAACGATACTGGCGGCGTTTTTTATAACGTCCATGAGCCTGGCTTTTTCAAGGGCCGTGGAAAAGTCTATTGCCCAAGGATGGCGTGCAGTTATTCCCTGTTAACTGAGAGATGCCGCCTTGAGTGAAACAGCGACCCTTGCACACGAAAACTCTTCAACCAAAACGTCAGGCGTGGGCATGCTCGTCGCTGCTGTCGGCGTCGTTTACGGAGACATCGGCACCAGCCCCCTTTATACGCTTAAGGAAGTGTTTTCCGGTCACTATGGTGTTCAGGTCAATCACGACGGCGTGCTAGGCATTCTGTCGTTGATCTTTTGGTCGCTGATCTGGGTCGTCTCGATCAAATACGTGTTATTCATTCTGCGAGCAAACAACCAGGGCGAAGGCGGCATTATGGCGTTGACCGCCTTGGCTCGCCGTGCGGCAGCGCCGATTCCGCGCATGAGTAAGGTGCTGGTTCTGCTCGGTCTGTTCGGGGCAGCACTGTTTTACGGGGATAGCATGATTACCCCGGCAATTTCGGTGCTTTCTGCGGTTGAGGGGCTTCAGCTGGCGTTTGACGGAATAGAGCACTGGGTGGTGCCCTTGTCGGTGATCGTGCTGGTGGCACTGTTCCTGATCCAGAAGCATGGAACGGCGCGTATCGGCATCCTCTTTGGCCCAGTGATGGTGCTGTGGTTTGTGGTGTTGGGTGCACTTGGAATCTACGGGATTTTGCAACGCCCGGAAGTGCTACAAGCCCTCAATCCTGCTTGGGGCGTGCAGTTTTTCATGGTTCACCCAGGCATCGGCGTTGCGATTTTGGGTGCCGTGGTGCTGGCTTTGACCGGTGCAGAGGCACTGTATGCCGACATGGGTCACTTTGGCCGCAAGCCGATTTCCCGTGCCTGGTTCCTTCTGGTGTTGCCAGGGCTGGTGCTCAATTATTTTGGCCAGGGTGCCCTGATCCTTGAGAGTCCGGAAGCTGTACGCAATCCGTTCTATCTGCTCGCGCCGAGCTGGGCACTCCTGCCGATGGTGGCGCTTTCCACACTGGCGACCATTATCGCTTCTCAAGCCGTGATCTCCGGTGCTTTCTCCCTGACGCGCCAGGCCATCCAGCTAGGCTACGTCCCTCGGATGTTTATCCAGCACACCTCAAGCCAGGAGCAGGGGCAGATCTACATCGGTACGGTTAACTGGGCGTTGATGGTTGGTGTGGTGCTGCTGGTGATCGGTTTCGAGTCGTCCAGTGCATTGGCAGCTGCCTATGGGGTCGCTGTGACGGGCACCATGTTGATCACCACCATTCTGTCTTCGGCTGTCGTGCTGCTCCTCTGGAAAACGCCACGTTGGCTGGCCATCCCGATGCTGCTCGGCTTTCTGCTGGTCGATAGCCTGTACTTCGCGGCCAATGCGCCGAAAATATTCCAGGGGGGCGCGTTCCCGGTCATTGCCGGTATCGGCCTGTTCATCTTGATGACCACTTGGAAGCGGGGGCGAAAGATCATCGTCGAGCGTCTGGACGAGACCGCGCTACCTCTGCCGTTGTTTATCAGCAGCATCCGTTCACAGCCTCCGCATCGGGTGCAAGGCACCGCGGTTTTTCTGACGGCCAGGGCCGATGCGGTTCCCCATGCACTCTTGCACAACCTGCTGCATAACCAAGTGCTGCACGAGCAGGTGGTGTTGCTCACCGTAGTGTCCGAAGACAGCCCTCGGGTACCCGCTGATCGACGCGTTGAGGTAGAAGCCTATGGCGAAGGGTTCTTCCGTGTCAGTCTCCACTTCGGTTTTATGGAAGAGCCTGATGTACCCTTGGCCTTAAGTCTCTGTCACTTGAATGAGCTGGATTTCAGCCCGATGCGCACGACCTATTTCCTCAGCCGGGAGACGGTGATCCCCACCAAGCGCATTGGTATGGCGCGCTGGAGAGAGAGCCTGTTCGCGTTTCTGTTGAAGAACGCCAACAGCAATTTGAAGTATTTCAAATTGCCACTGAACAGAGTGATTGAATTGGGGACTCAGGTAGAAATGTGAGGGAAGGGCAGCAGGTGTTCGGATTTACTGCTAGTGCATTTGACCATAGCTGCCCATCGCGAACGGCAGCTACAGCTTAGACGATTTTTACATTCATCGTGATTGTGGCAGTGAAAACCTTCACGCCGCCCTCGTCGAAGATATCAACCGGGACGAACTTGTCGCCGGCGGTTTCCCAATCAATACCACTGCCATCAGCAACCGCGCGAATGCTAGATTTTGCTTTTGCCAGATATTCAACAGTCATTCCTTTCGGAATCCATTTGGCGCCTGAAGGAATCGAAGCGTCAGTCATCATTCCGCCCGCTAGCTCGGCTGCGTTGCACAGGGCAATCGCGTGCACAGACGCCAGATGGTTGGTGATTTCCTTGCGAAACGGCACGCTGACGACTGCATGGCCTGGGCTTAGCTCAGAAATTTCAGGGGCGATCGTGCTGAAGTAAGGCGCCATCTGGCAGGCCATATTGCTGAACGCGGCAGGGCCTACGCTATTGAACATGCTTAGAGCTTGGCTCATGAGATACCTCATTGGTCAGGTTGCAGAATAAAATTCTGTAACGGAACAATATTCTGTATTTCTGAGGTCTGTCAAGCTGCGCTTTCTCTGCGGGGCGTCCAACCTATAAACTAAGTTTATTTGGCGTTTCTCTTATGCATTCCATTGATCTAATCGAGCGTATCTATCCCGGAAGGCGCAGTGAGCTCAAACGCACCATCATGCGTCAAGCGCTTGCTTGCTTTAACGAGGTAGGAATCGAGGCCACAAACATTGAGACAATTCGGGCTCAATGCGAAACGAGCGTGGGGGCTATCTACCATCACTTCGGCAATAAAGAAGGTCTAGTGGCAGCTCTTTTTTTCGCTGCTTTAGAAGATCAAGCAGCGCTCCGGGATAGCTTTTTAAAAGACGCGCAGACGGCTCAAACTGGTGTCGCGGCACTGATTTATAGCTACGTTGAATGGGTGGATGAGCAACCGGATTGGGCTCGCTTTATGTTCCAAAGTCGCTATGCGGTTTCAAGCGGGCCTTTCAAAGACGAATTGCTCGAACGCAATAAACAACGCAACAAGCAACTGCTGGACTGGATGAGTATCGAGGGCCGAAAAGAGCAGTTCAGTCACCTTCCCACAGAGCTTATACCGTCTCTCATCATCGGATCGACGGAAAGCTATTCACGTGCCTGGCTTTCCGGGAGGGTCAAAAAAAGTCCGAAAGCGTACCGCGATTTTCTTGCGAAGGCTGCGTGGAGCTCGATTATGCAAGGCTGATGTACGGGTTACAGCCTTACTCCGGATGAAGATCAAATCATCGACAGCGCACGCTGACAGTCACGTCCAACCTCCGAGCGTATGCTCAACCGAAACCACAAGACATGCGTTGGCGTGTCTTGTGGTTGTTTTCAAGCAATGTTCGCCAATGCAGAAGACTCCCGCGTTGCTGCGCGTGCAGCCAGGAAGGCAAGAACGGCTGCCACGCCCAGCAAGGCTGCGCTCAACTCGAAGGTCGCTCGATAGCCGCTAAAGTCAAAGACCAGCCCGCCAACGGTTGCCCCAGAGGCGATTGCCAGTTGGATGATCGCCACCATTAATCCGCCTCCCGCTTCAGCTGAGTCTGGCAGCGTTCTCGCCAGCCATGTCCACCATCCCACGGGCGCTGCAGTCGCAACCAGTCCCCATGCGCCAAGCAAGACGGTCGTGGTGGTCGCCGAGCTACCCAATGAAACAAGCGCCAGTGCAATCATCGCCATCAAGATCGGGATGACGATGAGGGTTCGATGCAGGTTATTTTTCAAGAACGCTTCAATCAGGAAGGTTCCGGCAAGGCCCGCCAGACCCAGCACGAGCAACATCAGCGACAGCATGGAGACACTGACATGAGTGACCGTTTCAAGGAATGGGCGCAAATAGGTAAACAGCATGAACTGGCCCATGAAAAACACACTGACCGCCACCATACCTAACGCGACCGGTACGTTTTTCATCAACCTGAAGACGTTGCCAGCGCCTGAATCGCTGTGCGATTTCATTGCCGGAAGGCTTAACAACAGCCAGACACAGGCGACTATCGCGACTGGGATGACGCACAAAAATGCACCGCGCCAGCCAATCAAGGCGCCGAGAAAACTGCCCAATGGTGCTGCTATCACAGTCGCCAAAGCGTTGCCGCCGTTGACGATTGCCATGGCACGAGTGATCTGGTCATCAGGCACCAAGCGCATGGCGGTTGCCGCCGACAATGACCAGAAGCCACCTATCGCAACACCGATCAGCGCGCGCCCGATCATGAACACCCAGTAGTTCGGGGCGAACGCGACAACTGTCCCAGAAAGGATCATAAGCAGTGTCAGCGAAATGAGCAGCGGTTTGCGGTCGACCCGCGCAGCCACCGACGCGATCAGAAGACTGGTGAACAAGGCAAACAGTCCCGATACGGAGATTCCTTGGCCGGCTTGCCCCTCGGTGATGTGCAGATCTAAGGCAATCGGTGTAAGCAGGCTGACGGGCATGAACTCCGATGCCACTAGCACGAAGGCGGCAAGAGACATGGCGAATACGGCGCCCCATGATTTATGGGGCACTGGGAGGGAGTGATCAGTCATTGTTTGAATCCTGTATTGCGCGAAGCGTCGTTGCCCCGAAGACGAGGCTACGAGAGAGGCGATGCCCGGCCAGGGCACCGATCAGGCTACTTCAGGTTGCTTTTGAAGAAGGTGGTCAACTTGGCGAATGGAATGAGGTTGACCCGGTCGTAGAGATCGACGTGATTGGCGCCAGGGATGATGAACAGTTCTTTAGGCTCCGCTGCACGCTTGTAGGCATCTTCACTGTATTCACGGGAGTGAGCCTCGGAGCCGGTGATAAACAGAAGCGGACGTGGCGAAATGGTCTCGATGTCTTCGAACGGGTAGAAATTGTAGAACTTCGCATTGGTGGTCAGCGTCGGCATGGTGGAAGTCTGCGGCGTTGCACCGGCAGGGGTTACTTCGCCGCGAGGTGTGCGATAGAAATCCACAAACTCATCGCCGATGGCGTTTCCGGTCAGTTTCAGCGGAGCTCCTGAAGTGTATCTAGTCGGGCCGCCAGTGAACTCCACATAACGCTGTTCTGCTGCCTCTGCCAATGCTTGGCGCTTCTGCTCCGGAGTCGTCGAATTATCAAGCCCTTTGCGGTATAGGTCACCATGGTTATACATGCTGACCGTGGCAATTGCTTTTAGGCGAGGGTCAATTTTGGCTGCACTGATTACAAAGGCACCACTGCCACAGATGCCAATGATGCCGATGCGCTCACGATTAACGAAAGACCGCGTGCCCAGGAAGTCCACGGCAGCGCTGAAGTCCTCAGCATAGATGTCGGGTGATACTGCCTGGCGTGGCAGGCCTTCGCTTTCACCCCAGAAAGACAGATCAATCGCAAGAGTTACAAAACCTTGTTCGGCGAGTTTTTGAGCGTAGAGGCTAGAACTTTGCTCTTTGACGGCGCCCATTGGGTGTCCAACGATGATCGCGGGGCTCTTGGCCTTGGGGTCAATTCCCTTGGGTATGTAGAGGTTACCAACCACGTTCATCTTGTATTGGTTCTTGAAGGTCACCTTTTCAGCGGTCACCTTATCGCTCTTGTAGAAGTTGTCAGCACCGTTAGACATATCAGCTCCCATTGATGAGAAAGAGGCGATTAGCAGCCACAGGGCGAGAAAGAATCTGTTCATCCGATATTTCTTCCTTTTGGATTGTGTCCGTTTGCGTTCTAGGATCAGAGCGTTCAACCAACCAATGTGGAGTTGTCGATCACGAAGCGATACTTGACGTCACCTTTGAGCATTCGCTCGTAGGATTCATTTATCTGGTCTGCTCGAACCAGTTCGATGTCGGCTACGATGTTGTGCTCGGCGCAGAAATCCAGCATCTCCTGTGTTTCAGGTATACCTCCAATCATCGAGCCGGCAATGGTTCGGCGCTTCATGATCAGGTTGAACACGTTGGGTGACGGATGCGGCGAGGCCGGCGCGCCGACTAGCGTCAGCGCACCATCGCGCTTGAGCAGAACCAAAAAAGCATCAAGATCGTTTGGGGCTGCGACGGTGTTGAGAATGAAGTCGAAACTCTTGGTATGTGCAGCCATTTCTTCAGGGTTGCGCGATACAACGATCTCATCGGCGCCTAACTCCTTTGCTGCTTCGCGCTTGGATTCAGAGGTGGTGAACGCCACGACGTGGGCGCCCATCGCATGAGCCAGTTTGATACCCATGTGGCCCAGGCCACCGATTCCGACCACACCAATTTTTTTTCCCGGGCCGGCGTTCCAGTGACGCAGAGGAGAGTAGGTGGTGATGCCCGCGCACAGCAGAGGGGCGACGGCAGCTAGTTGAGCCTCGGGATGTCGAATGCGCAACACGAAGCGCTCATGCACCACGATATTTTGCGAGTAGCCGCCCAACGTCCAGCCAGGTGCATCCGGTGTCGGGAAGTTGTAGGTGCCAACCATCTCATCGCAATAGTTTTCCAGGCCGGTGTCACAGTCATCACAGTGCTTACAGCTGTCGACAACGCAGCCGACACCAACCAGGTCGCCGACTTTGAAATCCGCTACATGTGCACCCACCGCCGATACGCGACCGACAATTTCGTGCCCAGGTACACAAGGAAATTGCGTGCCTGCCCACTCAGCGCGCACTTGGTGCAAATCCGAATGGCAGATGCCACAGAAGGCGATATCGATCTGAACATCATGGGCTGCCGGTTCGCGGCGGTTGATCTGCAACGGCTCAAGGGGTTTGTCGCCAGCGTGAGCGCCATAGGCTTGTACAAGCATGGGAGAGACCTCAAAGGATTTGTCGGATGGACATTTTCCCGGTCTACCAATGCTCTCTGTAGTGCATTCCGCTTGATTACTTGCCTGATTCTATGAGTCTCTGTTTTTTGGCAGGACGGACAGGTGCTGGCGAGTTAGAGTTCAGTGAAGAGGTACAAGACGAACATGACGATCAAATACGACCGCGCTCCTCAACAGACATCGCCACAAGAAAGGCTTGCGCAGTTCATCGCCGCGCAGATCTCGAAACCAGGGGATTACGGAACGGCCATTACAGGTCTCGGCTTCTTCAGGCGCGAACATCCAGCACCGCCCATCGTCTGCATGGTTGAGCCAAGCATCATCCTCATCGCCCGGGGCGAGAAACAGCTGTGGGTAGGTGGCGAGGGCTACCTTTATGACACATCGCGGTTTCTGATTACCTCATTGGACTTGCCTGCCAATTCAGAAGTGCTGACGGCAAGTCCGGAACAACCGTGCTTAGGGCTGACGTTGAAACTCGATCTGCGCATGCTGGCTGAGTTGATAGCGCAAAGTGACCTGCCACCAACCCGTGATCGATCCGTTGCGAAGGGGGTAGGAATTGGTTCAGTGTCCCCTGCGATACTGGCCTCATTCGAGCGCTTATTGGCACTGCTCGAAGAGCCGGAGTCCATCCCTGTTCTCGCCCCCTTGATCCAACGCGAGATTCACTACCGTCTCTTGCAGAGTGATCAGGCGAGCCGGCTTCGACAAATAACTTCGGTCGATGGCCAAGGTTATCGGATCGCGAAAGCCATCGATTGGCTGAAGTTAAATTACACCTCGGTGCTTCGCGTCGATGAACTTGCGGCCCGTGTGCAGATGAGTGCGCCGACCTTTCACCACCACTTCCGCCAACTCACCGCAATGAGCCCCTTGCAGTACCAAAAGTGGCTGCGACTGAATGAGGCAAGGCGATTGATGCTCAATGAGCACCAGGATGTATCCGGTGCGGCCTTCAAGGTCGGATATGAAAGCCCCTCTCAGTTCAGCCGGGAATACAGCCGTCTGTTTGGTGTACCCCCTAAGAGGGATATTGCGATGCTACGAGGTCAGGGGTAGGGGGGCGAAACTCCTGCTATTTGCCCTCACGGGCGATCGGTGTCATTCGCGCGTCATGAGCACCGCAAGCGTCATGTTGATGAACTCTTCATTGTGTCCAAAGCACCGCGCACGTTACCGGCGACCTCCGCTGAGCCATGCTGCTCAACCCAAAGCGTTAGTTCCATGATCGCGGCTTCGAGGGCGAGTTGGTTCTGATTAACAATAAAGGGGACGGATCTATTTTTTTGATCTGAACAATAAAGGGGACGGATCTATTTTTTTGATCTGCGCTTCCTGGGCCAGGGCTTCTACATCCAGATGCTCGTGGTAACAGCTGTGGATTTTGTGAATGGCGCGCGTCACCTTACCGAATTGGCCCTGCGGGGCGATGGCGGCGCGTAGGGTGCCGCCTTGTTCGCCGGTGAGGAAGAAGAAAGGTGACGGATTCATTTGCCCTGGTTATCACTAAACCCGCAACCGGGCAATGGCTACCTGCCGAAAAAGCAACTCCCCAACCCATCATCCATACCCGGATTTCAGTCCCTCAACTGCGCCAATACCGCATTGACCATGTTGTTGAACGTAACCGGTGAATCGATCACCCGGGCAGCAACCTTTGCTTCGCCATCGGCACTGGTGGCACGCCTGGCTTGGTCGGCGGTGGAGGACAATTTTACGATGACGACCTCGCGCTTCGGGTTGATGTAGATTTTTTGTCCAAAACGTCCACTGGCCTCCACCGATCCTTCACCATCATTTCGCTGAAACCAATAGTTGCGGTAGGCGTAGCCAGGCCGGCCTGGGGCGAGGTTGCCTTGAGCGAAAATCGTTGGGTCACCCGGCTGGAAAGTACTGCGCACGGCCTGGTTGAAACTGTCGCTGCTCGGCGTTCGGGCCAGCTCTCGGCGTACCAGTTCGGCGAAGCGCGCAGTATCGCGAAGGTTACTGCTGATCCCGCCGCTGGCCATCTCGGTGCCCAGTTCGTCGATCTGGACATAGGCATCTTCCTCGGCGAAGCGCGACCAGATGCGTTGCTCGACCAGTTGCGCCCAATTCAATCCGGATATACGCCGCAGGGCCCAGGCCATCGCCTCGGGCGAACCGTTCTGGTAAAAAAATCTACCTTCGCCAGGGGCCATTTGCGCGATTTTCAGAAAGGCATAGATATCGCCGGGCATCGTTGCGTTACGCGGGATCAACCCGGTCGCGGCGAACAGGCCGAGGTCAGGTGGCACCGCTTCGGGGTATGCCACGGCTACCTGCATATCAAGGTTGGCCTGTACCGTGGCCTCGCCGAATGGCGTACCGCTCAATTCAGGGACATAACTGGCCAGTTTCGCCAGGGGGTCGAGCGTGCCTTCGGCGATGAACTGTGCCGCTAAAAGGCCGGTGACCGATTTGGTCATCGATGCCCAGATGTGTGGCTGGCCGGGTTCGAATCCTTCAAGGTAACGCTCAAAGATTACGTTGCCGCGCTGTAGCACGATCAGCCCATCGGTCGAGGTATCTTGCAGGTAACGGGCGAGTGTCAGGTCCTCTTCGCCGGCCTTGAAAGTGACCTGGTCGAGATCGCGCGTTGCAGCGTCGAGCAACGACAGGGGGTGGGCAGCACGACCGATGTTGCGCGTCGCGGACACTTCACGGGCGTGACGCATTGACCAGCGCAGGAAGGGCGGTTGGAAGGCGTTGACTTTGTTCACACGAAACTCCAGTGCAGGTGGAAAACCTTGCATGACGCCGTTATCGGTCGGGCCATTTGCCGCGAGGGCCGGACAGGTTGCACTGCTGAGAAGAAGCGCTACCCCCAGTACGAGATTGGCTGTGGACTTGGCAGATGCGGGCCGGGTGGGACATTTGGGCATTGTGGTTATCCTTTATGCTTAGAAGGTGGCACCGACACCGATCGAAACGAAGTCGCGATCGCCACGCGTACCGTAGGTGCCATCGATGTAATCGGTGTAAGACAGGCTCATCGAATACTTGCTCATGAACGTAGCGTCCAGGCCGAGGCTGACGGAGCGCGAACCTTCGTTGAAGGCCGAGCCGTCACCTGGCGAGTAACCCTTTACGTCATGCGACCAGGACAGGTTGGGTCGCAGGTCCAGCCCCTGCATCACGCCCGAATAACTCCAGGTCGCCCGCATCCGATACCCCCAGGAAAACGGTGTGACGAAGCCTTCATCGTTGCAATATTCAGGGCTGTTCGAGATCGACAGGCAGACGTTGTTGTCTATCAGCTCGCCATTGTTATAGGCCCCGGAGCGGCCATAGCGTGGTCCGTTATTCCCCTCAAGGCCGCCGACATAGGTGGCGCCGATCTCACCGACCAGCAGCACTTGATTGGCGCCCATGACCTGGCCGAAAGAGTGCATCGCCGAGACCTGCGCCTGGGTGACTTCCTTGCGCCGATAGCCATTGAACAATGTCGAGTCGGTGGTTGGTCGCTGCCCGGGTTCGGACAAAGGGCTGCGACCGTTGGCGTTAAGCAGCGACTGCAGCACATCAGTGCCATTGAGTTGCACGGGCATATTCGGGCGATAGCTCAGCTCGCCCTGAAGCGCCGTGCCGGTGCGCAGGGTGGTGGAAAATGTCGCGCCGTACAGGCGGATATCCTCAGGGTATTGTGCGAGATACTGGGAAGTGCCCATGCGCAACGCGCCTGCCAGGGACTGGCCTGAACTGGAAGCCAGAAAGGCGCCGCAGCCGGCCGATGACACCCCAAGGTTGCTGCACAGCTGGGGAGCGAAACCGGTATTGCTGTAATAGGGGCTGCTGACCGTTCCCAGATAAGGCGATCGGCTGTGATAGTTGGCGGCGTAAACACCGAACTCGGCATCCAGCGGCGTGACGTACCAGCGAATCGACAAGCCCCATTGGCCGCTGTCGCGAGCATCCTGATCACCCGCTCGAGGGATGCGTACACCTTCCTCGTTCATGACCACGCCGAATGGCCCGAGGCCTCGATTTGCCGCTGAGAGATTGACCTGCCGACCGCCGACGTCAAGGCTCTCGCAACCTTCGGGTATGAAATCATTGCCCGAAAAGAATGTGCCGCAGTTGTCCAGTTGCGTCTGTTCCCAGTCCAATTGATAGAAGGCGTCAAAGGACAATGCTTCGTTGATGTTCTGTGTCACGTACAGCAAGTTGACCGGCACCAGCGCGTCCTTGACCTCCGAACCTGGTCGGCGCAGCGCGGCCTGGTTAAAGGGGTTCACGACGTTCAAACCGCCCTGGATAAAAATGCTCTCGCCCCAGTTCACCACTTGTTTACCCAAGCGTGCCGAGCCTGGCTCACCGTTTATGTCGTAGAAGTAATAGGCGAATGCATCGAGCAGCTGGGAGCCTGCGGTCTTTGCCGATGTCTTGCGATTGTTGTCGTCGATGTTCTTGAAGCGTTGGTTGTGATCGCGCTGCGCCGTGTCGTACCAGTAGGTTCCGCGCACGAATATGCCCAGGTTGTCGAGTTTGAGTTCCAGGTCATGGGTGCCTTTGAATATCGTCGAGAACACATCCCCGGATCGATAATTACGCCGCCCGTCATTGCCGTTGGCGGCCGCCACCTGCAGCTTGTCCGGATTGGCTGTGCTGACGCCGACACCTAATGCCAGTGCCGAATCGAATTGGCCTTCAATTTCACCGAGTTCAAATTGCATGGCATCAACGGGTGCGACGAGAAGACTGCACGACAGTAGTAGCAGTGATGAGCGAAACCGGTGGGCAAGGATAGCGTTCACTCTTAACCTCTTATTGTGCTTATTAGAGAGTGAGGGGGTGGGACAACTGAACGAACATCCGGGCTATTGACTGCCGTTGGCTGGTTCGTTGTCGGTCGCGAGGGATAATAGGTAGGCGGCGGATCCGCTCACAAATAGCGTCTTTGGATTGTTGCCATAACACTTTGGCATGGCTGACGCGGGCGTTTGAGACGACAAGTAGAGCCAGCTAAAACCGCTATACCCGGCATCAAGAACTGATATTACGTTTGCCGTTGCGCCGCTGTTTAGGATCGTTCCGGTCTTAACTGTCGACGAGAACAACAACGTGAACCTTGGAAAAATAATCAGTCGAAGTGCCAAGTATTGGCCTGAGCGAATGGCCGTCATTGATGTCAACACGCGAGTGACCTTCGCTCAGCTTGAACAGCGTACAAACCAGCTTGCCTCGGCATTACTGGGCCAGGGCATCACCCTTGGCGAGCACGTCGCCATCCTCGCCGAGAACCGGGTTGAACTGGTCGAAGCCGAAGTCGCGTTCTATAAGGCCGGCCTGGTGAAGGTGCCCGTCAATGCGCGCCTGTCACTGGACGAGGTCATCCAGATCATCAACGACTCTTGCAGCGTCGCGCTGATCACCACGCCTGTATTTGCCCAGGCCTTGACTGCCCGCCGGGCTCAGGTCCCCGCGTTGCGTCTGATCGTGGCGCTGGGAGATGAGGGCGGTGATGTCGCCTACTCGGCACTGCTGAGCCAAGGCGACAATAAACCGGTCAGTTGCGACCCGTCGGACGACGCCCTGGCCGTGTTGCATTACACCTCCGGCAGCTCCGGTGTGCTGAAGGCCGCCATGCTCAGCGTCGGTAATCGCAAGGCGCTGATCCGCAAGAGCATCGCCAGCCCCACCCGGCGTGCCGCGCCGGGCGATGTCATGGCCCACGTCGGGCCGATCACCCATGCCAGCGGTATGCAGTTGATGCCGTTGCTGGCGGTTGGCGCCTGCAACCTGTTGCTGGAACGCTACGACGATCAACTGCTGCTCGAAAGCATTCAGCGTGAACGCGTCACCCGGTTATTCCTGGTGCCCGCGATGATCAACCGAATAGTGAATTTCCCGGGCGTGGAGCGCTACGACCTCAGCAGCCTGAGCCTGGTCATGTACGGCGCTGCACCGATGGCGCCTTCTCTGGTCAAGCGCGCCATCGAAGTGTTCGGGCCGATCCTGGCACAAGGTTATGGTGCCGGCGAAACCTGTTCGCTGGTCACGGTACTGACCGAGCAGGACCACCTGTGCGAAAACGGCGACTATCGACGCCTCGCCTCCTGCGGGCGCTGTTACTTCGAGACCGACCTGCGGGTGGTCAACGAGGACTTCCAGGATGTGAAGCCGGGCGAAATCGGCGAGATCGTGGTCAAGGGACCGGACATCATGCAGGGCTACTGGCGCGCGCCAGAGCTCACCGCCGAGGTCATGCGCGATGGTTACTACCTCAGTGGCGACCTGGCGACGGTGGATGATCAGGGTTATGTGTTCATCGTCGACCGCAAGAAGGAAATGATCATTTCCGGGGGCTTCAACATTTATCCGACGGAAGTCGAACAGGTGCTCTACAACTTGCCTCAAGTCTTCGAGGCGGCGGTCGTCGGCGTGCCGGACGAGCAGTGGGGCGAGTCGGTGCGAGCCGTCATCGTACTCAAGCCGGGCACCGCACTCAGTGAGCTCGAGGTTATCGAACACTGCGCGCGAAACCTGGCCGGGTTCAAGAAACCCCGTGCTGTGGATTTTGTCAGCGAACTACCGAAGAACCCCAACGGCAAAGTGGTTCGCCGTCTTATTCGCGATGCCTACTGGCAAAACTGCGACCGCCGCATCTGAGGAGGAGATCACCATGTATCAGCCAAGTGAAAAAGCCAGCCAAATCATCGAGGCCATCGGTGGCTTCATTCGCGACGAAGTTCTGCCCCTTGAACAGCGCGCAGGCCTGAGTTGGGCCAAGCCCCATCCTCGCGATGTGCTGCAAGAGGTCTGGCAGCGCTCCTGCGACCAGGGTTTTTACAACATCATGCTGCCCGAGGCCATCGGCGGCGCCGGGCTGAACGTTTCAGACCTGTGTGCAGTGAAGGAGGCCACGGTACTGAGCGGTTCCATGCTGGCTCCGCACATCCTTGGCGAACTGTCCGGTCCGCCGCGCATTGGGCATCTGTTCAAGGTCGCCAGCCCCTGGCAAATCGAGTCTTTCCTGCAGCCGGTGTGCCGTGCCGAGAAGGCCGTGTGCTTCGCGCTGACCGAGAGTGAAGCCGGCTCCGATGCAACGGCGATCAAGACGATTGCACGCCGTGACGGTGAAGAATATGTGCTCAACGGTAGCAAGCGTTTCATCTCGGGTGCGCCCTATGCCGATATCGCGGTGCTGCTCGCCGTTACCGGACCAGGCGGTGGCGCCCAGGGGATTTCGGCGTTCTTCATCGATCTGAAGGCGCCAGGCGTGCGCATAGAGAGCGACTATGCGGTGATGTCCGGCGGTGGCGCCCATGGCGATATCTTCCTGGACGAAGTACGGGTGCCCGTGGCCAACCGCATTGGCGAGGAGGGGCAGGGATTCAAGCTGGCGATGGGGCGGATCACCCTTAATCGCTTGCTGCATTGCCCGACTTTGCTGGGCCTGGCAGGCTTGGCGCTGAACCTGTCGATCGACTACGCCCGAACGCGCAAGCAGTTCGGCCAGCCGATCGCAATGTTCCAGTCGATCAACCACATGATTGCCGACATGGCGACCGAGTTGCATGCTGCGCGCAGCATGGTCTATGCGACAGCCGCGGTGAATGATGCCGGTGGGGATATCCGTACTCAGGCACCCATGTGCAAGCTATTCGTGTCCGAGACGGCTTTCCGTATCGCCGACCGCGCGGTGCAGATTCACGGCGGAGCGGGGCTGCTGCGCGGCAATCCGGTTGAGTGGATTTTCCGCGCGACCCGTATGATGCGCATCCTCACCGGCACCAGTGAAATTCAGCGTAACACCATTGCCAAGGGCGTTCTGATGCCTGGCTAGCAGTGCCCGCCGCACGTCCGGCCGCACCTGGCCGGACGCTCTGACAAGAACAATAACGAGAGACAATCATGACCCACACTCAAACCCCCGCACGTCTGGGCACGGCCTGGATGGTTGCGGTACTGCTGGCACTGCTGATGCTGGTCAACTTCCTCGACAAGGTCGTCATTGGCCTGGTTGCAGTGCCGATGTCCAAGGAGCTTGGCCTGTCACCGACCGAGTTCGGTCTGGTAGGTGGCGCACTGCACTGGTTTTTCGCGATTTCCGCAGTGATCGGCGGCTTCGTCGCCAATCGCCGCCCCACGCGTACCCTGCTGTTGGGCATGGGCGCGTTCTGGGCGCTCATTCAACTGCCGATGCTGTTTGTCACCTCCTTGTGGGCAATCGTCGCCTGTCGTGTGCTGCTGGGCATCGGCGAAGGGCCGGCGTCGCCGGTAGCCACCCACGCCTTGTACAAATGGTTTCCCAACGACCGTCGCAACCTGCCGGTCGCACTGCTGCATACCGGCAGTGCCTTTGGTTTGCTGGTCGCCGGTGCGATGATCCCGTGGATCAGCGTGCATTACGGATGGCGCATGAACTTCATCGTCCTCGCTGCAATCGGCGCAGTCTGGTGCGTGTTGTGGTGGCTGCTGGGACGTGAAGGCACGCTGGATCGCATTCGCCCCGGCCAGCTTGCGCAGGACGAGGAGCGCGTACCTTATAAAAGATTGCTCACGGACAGCACGGTACTGAGCAATTACCTCTGTCATTTTGCTGCCAATTGGTCGTTGGCGCTGACGCTGACCTGGGTGCCGAGCTATCTGGAGAATGGCCTGGGTATCGATCCGATCATGACCGGCCGGGTGTTTGTGCTGTTCGTAGTTGTCACCACGCCGCTGAGCCTGTTCATGGCCTGGTTATCGCAGCGCATGATGCGCGGCGGCATGGCGACGCGCTGGTCACGAGGTGCGTTCGTTTCGATCTGTCTGATTGCCAGTGGTCTTCTGAGCGCCGCGCTTTTCCTGCCGGGGCTGTCGAGCATCGAGCGGATCGTCTGCCTGACATTCAGCGGCGGCCTGGCACTGGTGATGTATTCGGTGGGGCCGGCCATGCTCGCCGAGTTCACGCCCGGCAGCCAACGCGCAGGCATTCTGGCGATTGGCAACGGCATCGCTTCGCTGGCCGGTTTGTCGGCGCCTGTGGTCACCGGGATTTTGGTGCAGGGCGCGGGCGCCGAGCACCCGGCCGGCTACGGGGAGGGGTTCCTGGTCTGCGGCGCGGTGTTGGTGGTCGCGGGGCTGATCGGGTTGTTCCGGATGGATCCTCAGAAAACCCGGGAGCGGCTGCATCAGGTTGTCGGTGTCGCAGCGCCGCGGGTCAGTTGACACCGCCGGGCGCTGCGCCATTGAGGCGCAGCGCCCTCAGCGATGGACCTGGCTCAAGTCTTCCTCGGGCGTGCGCTCGATCAAGCTGCCTTTCCAGCGGGCGTCGACCACAGCCTCGATGAGTAGACCGCGCACCAGATCACGCATGCACGTTGCCGCAAACGACAGCGGCTTATGCTGCGAATAGGCCAGGGAAATGGTTCGGGTAATCCGTGGTTCCACGATCAGCCGGGCCGATATCGGTTCCAGCAGTTCCGTCAGCGGCGGCCAATTGCTGATGGTCGCCGCCAACCCGGCGCGCACCAGGCTGCTGATGCCGGGCGCTGACTGCTGTTCATAGCTTGAATCGAGCGTCACCCCGGTTTCCATCGCCGCTTGCTCGATACGCCGGCGCAGGTGCAGGGCGCGCGGCGGCATTACCAGTCGGGTCGCCGCGGCTTCAGCCAGAGTAATGGGCGAGTTGTCAGCCTCTTGCGCAGGTGTGCCTACCCAATACAGGTCTTCGGTGAACACCGGTTCGGCAATGACATGTTCCAGCTCTTCAGCGTTTGGCACGACCCCGAAATCCACTTTGCCCAGTTCGATCGCCTGGCCGCCTTCGCGACTCAGGCCATCCCAAATCGTTAGCTTGATCCCCGGAAACTTGGCCTGTGCCTGCGTGATGATAGTGGGCAGCAGCAGAGCCGACGCTGTCGCGGGTATGGAAATAGACACATGACCCATCGGATTGCCCTGGCTCGATTTGAGTTCGTCCTTCACCGAGTCGAGCTTCTGAATCACCGATCGCGCCACTTCGTACAACTGTCGGCCGGCATCGGTCAATTCGATGCCGTCGTGCTGGCGGGCCAATAACTGCATGTCCAGTTCGCTTTCCAGTAAACCGATCTGGCGGCTCAGGGCAGGCTGGGCGATGAACGCCCGGCGTGCGGCATTGGAGAAGCTTCCCGCTTCTGCAATGGCGATCAAGTAACGCAGCTGTTTCAAGGTCATGGGCAAATCTCTGGCTATGCCGAACTGATATGACAACTATCTGAAGACGCTATTTGTCGGGGCCAAAGGCCCTACTTAGTATCCATTGATACTCAACAAGAGGCTATCGGAACACCCATAAAGATTGACCCTTCCACCTGCCCCGTCATGCGTTTGAAGCTTCATCGGTGGGGCATGCATTTGTTCACTCTCTGATAAACACAATAAGAGGTTAAGAGTGATGACAACCCGTACCCGAGGTTTTTTCCGGTCGTCGATGGCCCCCGTTTCCTGCTGTCTGCTGCTGGGAATGTCATGGGCGACGACAGCGCTGGCCACAGGCGAGTTACCCCCTGACCTGACGCCCATCGGTGCCCAGCGAAGTGCTTCCCCTGACGGTCGAATCCCGGCCTGGCAGGGTGGTCTGACGGCAGCACAGCAACGCTTGGAAAGTAACGGCACGCCGATCGACCCCTTCGCCGACGAGCGACCTCTGTACGAAATCACTGCGCGCAATTACAAGCAGTATGAGGACCAACTGTCGGCCGGGCAGATCGCTTTGCTCAAGAAGTTTCCCGAGACGATGAAACTGCCGGTCTATCCCACCCATCGCAGTGTCGCCGTCCCTGCGCCGCTTGCCGCATCGGCCGCTCGCAATGCTGAGTTCGCGCAACTGGCGGATCAGGGCAATGGCCTGCACGGCTTTGCCGGGGCGATCGCTTTCCCTGTTCCGCGCAATGGCCTGGAGGTCATCTGGAATCATCTGACGCGCAACCGCAACGCCAGTTACAGCCTTGTCTCGGACAGCGTGACGCCGTTGGGCAACGGACGCTTCACCCTGATGAGCGCACGTCAGGAATTCGCCCGCCCGGACGGGCTGCCGGACGCAGGGGCCGACAATATCCTTTACTACTTCACTTACCGCATGACCGCGCCGTCGCGGCTTGCCGGAGATGCAATGGTGGTGCATGAAACGCTCGACCAGGTCGCCGAGCCGCGACTGTCCTGGGTCTACAGTTCCAGCCAGCGACGGGTCAGGCGTGCTCCGGGTATCGACTATGACACCACCGGACCCGGGACGGCGGGCCTGCGCACGGCCGACAGTCGTGACATGTTCAACGGTGCGCCGGATCGTTACGACTGGCATCTGGCAGGCAAGAAGTTGCTGCACGTTCCCTATAACAGCTATCGCCTGGCTTCACCCCACCTGCGCTACAGCGAGCTGATTCGCCCAGGGCATGTCGACCCCGTACCTACCCGCTACGAATTGCACCGGGTGTGGGAGGTCGTGGCGACCCTCAAACCCGGTGCCCAACACATCTACGCCAAACGTCATTACTACATCGACGAAGACACCTGGGCGATTCTCGAGGCTGACCTCTACGATCAACGGGGAACGTTGTGGCGCACGTCCGGGGCGCACAGTTTTTACCACCCCGGTGGTGAGGCTGCAGTCAATGCCATGGAGGTCACCTATGATTTGAAGAGCGGCCGTTATCACGTTTCGGGTTTGATCAATGAGCAGCGCAAACCTTATGTCTTCAATCTGCCGACCAGCCTTTCATACTTTTCACCGGGCGCATTGCGCAGCTTCGGTGTGCGCTGATGGGCATGCAGCAAAAGCGCCGTACCTTGACTGAAACCCTGTTGGGCGCAGGTGAGTCGCCTGATCCGCGATTCACGCTGGCCAATGAGCGCACCTTCCTCGCCTGGATTCGCACCTCACTGGCGCTGCTTGGGGGAGGGATCGCCGTCGAAGCACTCGCCGGGGAGGTCTTCGAACCTCGGCTACGCATGGTCACGGCGATCAGTTTGATGTTACTGAGTCAGTTGGTGAGCATCGGTGCATGCGTGCGCTGGCTGAAGGTGGAGCGAGCGCTGCGTCAGCGCCAGCCGCTGCCTCTGCCGGCGCTCGCACCACTGCTGGCATTGGGCTGTTTAACCGCGGTCGTGCTGATCGCCAGCGTGCTTTGGCCCCGTTGGCATGGGTGACCCGGGGCTGCAGGCGGAGCGCACCGAATTGGCATGGCGAAGGACGCTGTTGGCGTTGCTGGTGGTGCTGGTTCTGGCGGGGCGGGCCGGTGACCAGATGTCGGTGGGGATGGGCGGTGTCGTCGCGCTGACTTTGCTTGCAAGGCAAGGCCGCCGTTATCGTCAGGGATTGGCGATGCTCCAGTCGGAGCGAGCAGCGCCAGCCTCGCGGGCGATCCTGGCATTAGGCATGTCGGTGTGTTTGCTCGCGCTTATCGGCATCATCGGGTTGCTGAGCGGCGCCTGAGGCGCCGCCCACGCTCACGGTGTGACGATATTAAAACGTGCGTCCGCTTCCTCCAGTCCACCCATGAAGCGCAGGAACTTAACCCGATCACCCTCAATCGTGATATCGCCCAGCGTTGCTTCCTTGATAAAACCCGTCTGCTTGAGTGCGATGCGATCCAGCGTCGATTTTTTCATGCTGATTTGCACGTCGGCCTGGTCATGCCGTGCAAGGTCGCGGTGGGTGAGTACACCATTGCGCAGGGTCAAGGCGTAATCCTCGTTCAGATCGGTGAAACGCCAGTTGATGGTCAGGTCGTTGTCGGCCGCTTTCAGTGCATCGACTCGAACGCCGAGGTAATCGAAAAACATCGTCGGTGTCAGCGCCCGCACCATGTCGTCGGTATTACCGCCGCTGCCGGTGGCGGCTGCTACGCCATCGCGCAGTTCCTGAGC
Source organism: Pseudomonas sp. Sample_24 (assembly GCF_004307605.1). NCBI lineage: Bacteria > Pseudomonadati > Pseudomonadota > Gammaproteobacteria > Pseudomonadales > Pseudomonadaceae > Pseudomonas > Pseudomonas sp. Sample_24. The sequence goes on along the minus strand of NZ_RCNW01000468.1, from coordinate 11,159 downwards.
GCCGCTCAAGTAGGCATTGCGCCAGGTGGCGTTCTCGCTCTGATAGCCCAGTTGCTCCAGTGCATCGGCCTGCAATTGGCGCGCAGCGGCGTTGTCGGGCTCGGCGAATACCAAATGGTTGGTCAGTTGCGCTACCCAGCGATAGTCCCCTTCGTCAAAGGCTTTACGCGCGTGGCTCAGGACCTGGTCGGCACCGCCCATGGCAGCGACGTATCGCTTGCCAGCCGCTTGGGGTGGCAGCGGATTGAGGTTCGCCGGGTTGCCGTCATAGAAACCCATGTAACGCTGGTACACGGCGCGCACGTTGTGGCTCAACGAGCCGTAGTAATCGCGGCTGTACCACTTGCTGGCCAGGCGTGGCGGCAACGAGCTCAGGGTCTCGGCGATTTCCATTGGCGTCTGGCCCTGATTGATCAGGCGCAGGCTCTGGCTATCGATGAATGCATACATGTCGCGCTGGTCAGCCAGATAATCGCGTATCTGCGCGCTACCCCAAGTGGGCCAGTGATGCTGGGCAAAAACCACCTCGGCCTGATTGCCGTAACGCACCAGGGACTCGTCAAGGTAATGCGCCCAGATCTTCGGGTCGCGAACCAGTGCACCGCGCAAGGTCAGCACGTTGTGTTGGACGTGAGTTGCGTTTTCGGCCATGCACAGCGCCTTGAACCGTGGGAAATAGATGTTCATCTCGGCCGGCGCCTCGGTGCCAGGCGTGAGCTGGAACTCGACCTCAATGCCCTCCAGGGTCAGGCGTTCCAGCGGCTTGCTGATTTCCCGGGTGGGGGCGATCAGGCTGACCGTCGCGTTCGCCGGCACGCCCTTGCCCAGCCCGGCGTCGACCTGGCCCCGCTCACCGCGCGGCAGCCCTGCGCCGTACATGTATTGGGCACGACGTTTCATCGCCGGTCCGGCCAGCACGTTCTCGCCGATGGCGTGCTCAAAAAAACCGTGGGGTGCGATGACCTGAACCTTGCCGGCCTTCACGTCCGCTTCGTCGATCACCCCACGCACCCCGCCGAAATGGTCGACGTGCGGGTGGGTATAAATCACCGTAGTCACTGGTTTGCGCGGACGATGCTTGAAGTACAGTTCCAGGCCGGCTCTGGCGGTTTCCACCGCCAGCAGCGGGTCGAGCACGATGAGCCCGTTATCGCCCTCGACGATGGTCATGTTCGCCAGGTCTATGCCACGAATCTGATAGATACCCTCGGTGACCTTGAACAGACCGGCAAGCGTATTGAGCTGCGCGATGCGCCACAGACTCGGGTTGACGGTCGCAGGCGCGTCTGTGCGGTTCAGAAACGCGTATTGCTTCAAATCCCAGACTGTTTTGCCCCCCGCATTACTGACGACATCCTCATACCGCTCGATCAGCCCCCGCTCAGCGGCCTCGAAATCTCCACGATCGGCGAAAGGCAGTCGCTGCAGCCATTGCTGGTTGTTTTGCAGGGTAATGGTTGTCGCATCCTTGGCAGGCGCGGCGGCGAGACTCGTCAGCGGTACCAGCAGGGCGAGGGTGAGCAAAGGCTGTGAAAAACGCATGGAGCAGTCCTTGTTATTGTTCGGGCGATCCACTCTAAGGAGCGGTTCGAGTCGCAGCCAATATCAGAGCGGCATGCCAGCCATCGCATTGGGTAATGGCTCAGCCCGGTTGAATGGCCAGGATCTGCGCCTCGAGCCAGGTCAGCGCCGGGTCGTGCTGGCGATGGGTCAGGCGTACCAGCTCTAGATCGAAGGGCGGTAGCGCGAACGGCAGTTCATACAGCTTCAGCGGCAGCAGCCGGGCGAACTGCTGCGCCAGCAGCGTCGGCAACACGACACAGAGTTCGGTCGCGGCCACCAAGTGCGCGGCTTGCAGGTAATTAGGCGTGGTGTAGACGATCTGTCGCACGAGGTTCTGCTCGGCCAGCCATTGGTCCACCATGCCTCGGGTCTGGCCACCATGAACCCAGACGTGGCGCAATTGCAGGAAACGCTGCAGATCCAGGCCGTCACTCAGTCGCGGATGGTCCTGACACACCGCGACTCGCAGGGTTTCGCTGCGCCAGAGCTGGCGAGTGAAACGTGCCGGTACGTGATCGAAACGACCCAGCACCATGTCCAGTTCGCCTCTGTCCAGCGCCTCGGCGGGCAGGCTGGGACTTAGGTGGGCGACATCGATGCGCAGGTGCGGCGCCTGCGTCTGCAGGCTTGCCAGCAAGGACGGCATGCACAGTTGTTCGACGAAGTCGGTCAGGGCAATTCTCAATTGACGATGGCTGCGCAGTGGGTCGAACGCGTCACTGGTGGACAGCGTTTGCTCGATTTGTTGCAACGCGGCGCGAATAGGCCCTTCCAGCGCGAGCGCTCGAGGGGTCGGGCACATGCGCCGACCGACGCGCACCAGCAGGGGGTCGCCCAGCATATCGCGCAAGCGCGCCAGGGCGTTGCTCACCGTGGGTTGGGTCAACGCCAGGCGTTGTGCTGCGCGCGAGACATTCTGCTCACGCAGCAACATGTCGAACACGCGCAGCAGGTTCAGATCAAAGTTTGAAGTATTCATACGCAGAATATATGGCATATGAAAATGAAATTTCAAAAATACTTGAAGCCTGCTTAGGGTGTCGGCTGTTCATTTTTCCCAATGCAGGAGCACCGCGTGTGAGCACCCCTTTCGATATCCAGCAGGTCGCCGTGATCGGCGCCGGCACCATGGGCCGGGGCATCGTCATCAGTCTGGCCAGCGCCGGGTTTCCGGTGCTGTGGCTGGAGAGCAATACCCAGACACTCGACGCGGGCCTGTCGATGATTGAGCAAACCTGGTCGCAGCAGGTGGGTAAACAACGCATCACGCAGGTCGAGGCGCACGCCAATCTCGAGCGAGTACGCCCGGTACAAAGTTACGCGGCGCTGGCAGAAGCGGACCTGGTGATCGAAGCGGTGTACGAAAGCCTGGAGCTCAAACAGGAAATCTTTCGCGCGCTGGACGCGCACCTCAAGCCCACGGCGATCCTGGCCAGCAACACCTCGGCGCTGGACATCGACGCGATTGCGGCGGTCACCGGGCGTTCACCGCAGGTGTTGGGTCTGCATTACTTCAGTCCTGCCCACATCATGAAACTGTTGGAGATCGTTCGTGGCAAGGACACCGACAGCCAAGTGCTCGAAGTGGCCCGCAGGCTCGCGCAGCGTACCGGCAAAGTAGCGGTGGTGGCGGGCAATTGCCCCGGTTTCATCGGCAACCGCATGCTGCGCAGCTATGTGGCCGAGGCACGAAAATTACTCCTGGAAGGCGCATTCCCTCAGCAGGTGGACGAGGTGCTGCAGCAATTTGGTTTCGCCATGGGCCCGTTCCGCATGTATGACGTGATCGGCATCGATCTGGAGTGGCGCGCGCGTCAACTGGCCGGGCAGGGCATGGACGCCCCCTTGGTGCAAGTCGATAACGCCTTGTGCGAACTCGGGCGCCTGGGTCAGAAAACCGGCGCGGGGTACTACCGCTATGCGCCAGGCAGTCGCCAGGCCGAGCATGACCCACTGGTGGACGAATGGGTGCTCAAGGTATCTCAGGGGCTGGGCTACCGCCGCCGCGAGATCGATTCCCGGGAAATCCTCGATCGCTGCCTTTTGGCACTGGTCAATGAAGGCGCGAAGATCCTCGAAGAAGGCATTGCGGCCAGCAGCCATGACATCGATCAGGTATGGCTCAACGGTTATGGCTTTCCGATTGAAACCGGCGGACCGATGCGCTGGGCGGATGGGCAGGGCATGAATTCCCTGCTGGCTCGACTGGAACGTCTGCAAGGTCTTTTCGGCGAGCATTGGCATCCCGCCGGACTGATCTCCCGATTGATGGCCAGCGGCAAACACTTTGCCGATGTCGGGGAGGGCCGCGTATGAACTACCAGGCACCGCTGCGCGATATGCGCTTCGTATTGCATGAAATGTTCGATGTCACTGGGCACTGCCAACACCTGGGTCTGGACCTGGACCGCGACACCCTTGACGGCATTCTGGAAGAGGCGGGGCGCTTCACCGCAGAGGTGATAGCCCCGCTCAACCGCAACAGCGACGAGCAAGGCTGCCAGTTGCTCGGTACTGAAGTCCGCACGCCAGATGGCTTTCGCGAAGCCTATCGTCAATACGTCGACAACGGTTGGGCGAGCATGACCGGACCGATGGCCTACGGGGGACAAGGCTTGCCGCAAATGGCGTCGGCCTGTTTCCACGAGATGTTAATGGCGGCGTCGTTGTCGTTTCGGATCTATTCCGGGTTGACCGAAGGCGCGGTCCTGGCTGTGCACCGCCATGGCAGCGAAGCGCTCAGGCAAACCTGGCTGGGCAAGATGGTCAGTGGCGAATGGACCGGCACCATGTGCCTTACCGAGCCTCAGGCCGGCACGGACCTGGCGTTGTTGCGCACCCGCGCGCAGCCTCACGCCGACGGCAGCTATCTGATCACCGGCAGCAAGATTTTCATCAGCGGCGGTGAGCAGGACCTGACTGACAACATCATTCATCTGGTGCTGGCACGCTTGCCCGATGCCCCGGCGGGTGTGAAAGGCATCAGTCTGTTTCTGGTACCCAAAATCCTTGCCGATGGCCGGCGCAATGCGCTGAGCTGTGGCGCGCTGGAACACAAGATGGGCATCAAGGGCGCTTCGACTTGCGTCATGAATTTCGACGGTGCCCAGGGCTGGCTGGTCGGCGAGCCGAATCAAGGCCTGTCCTGCATGTTCACCATGATGAACGACGCACGATTCCAGGTCGGGTTGCAGGGACTGGGGATCGCTGAAGCCGCTTTCCAGGGCGGCCTGGCCTACGCCCGTGAACGTCTGCAGTCGCGCTCGCTGACCGGTGCAGTGGCGCCAGACAAGGCTGCCGACCCAATCATTGTTCATCCGGATGTGCGTCGCATGTTGCTGACGCAGAAGTCCCTCACCGAGGGATGCCGGATGCTGGGCGCCTACACCGCACGGCAACTCGATCTCGAGCACGGTGCGCCAGAACCCGATGATCGTCGCGCAGCCATGCGCCGCGCTGCGTTTCTGATTCCGATCGTCAAAGGGTTCTTCACCGATGTCGGCCAGGAGGTCGCCAGCCTGGGCGTGCAACTGTATGGCGGGCATGGCTACATCCGCGAATGGGGCATGGAACAGTTGATGCGCGACAGTCGCATCACCCAGCTCTATGAAGGCACCAATGGCATCCAGGCGCTGGACTTGGTCCGGCGCAAGCTGATGGGCGATGGCGGTGCCGAATTGCACGCGCTGATCGATGAGCTCGCTCAGCACGTCGAGGCTGCGGGCTATCTACCCCAGCTGCAGGACATGGCGGGTGCAGTCAGTCAGCGTCTTGAGCAATGGCGAGAGTTGGGCAAGACCATCATCGACGCCTGCCAGCGGGATCCGCAGGAAATCGGCGCGGTCTCTGTGGACTTCCTCGCCTATTCGGCTTACGTCCTGCTGGCCGGGCTATGGCTGCAGGCCGCGGTTCGAGCGGGTGAAACCCTGGCTAACGGGACGGGTGAAAACGCCTTTTATCAAGCCAAGCTACAGACTGCCGAATTCTACTGGCGGCGCGTATTACCCCGTGCAAGCGCACACCGGGAAGCCTTGTTGGGTGGCGCGAACTGCTTGATGGCGATGCCAGCGAGCGACTTCAGTTGCTGAAAACCTATAACAACAATCAGGAGTCGCGGACATGCAGCCTTTCAGCTTTGCCACTACGGCGCAGATTCTATGCGAAACCGGCGCCGTGCAGCGTCTTGCCAATCTGTGCAGGGAACGCGGCGCGCGCCGTGTCTTGATAGTCACCGACCCGGGTATTGCTCGCCTGGGCATGCTCGATGATGTGTTGCCCGGTTTCACCCTCGCAAAAGTTGCCGTGGCGATCTTCAGTGACGTGTCGGCGGATCCGAGTCAGGCCTGCGTGCTCGCCGCCGTTGAACGGGCCCGGCATGTCGGTGCCGACCTGATCGTCGGCTTTGGCGGCGGCAGTTCGATGGACGTGGCCAAACTGGTCGCGCTGCTGGCGCATCCGCAGTGCACTCAACCGATCACCGAGCTGTATGGCGTCGACCAAGCCAAGGGCCAGCGCTTGCCGCTGATTCAGGTGCCGACGACTGCCGGGACCGGCTCGGAGGTGACCCCCATCGCGATCGTCACCACCGGTGAAACCACCAAGATGGGCGTCGTCTCGCCGTTACTGTTGCCGGATCTCGCCGTACTCGACGCCGTCTGTACGTTAGGTTTGCCGCCTGCCGTGACGGCGGCCACGGGCATCGATGCCATGGTGCATGCGATCGAGGCCTACACCAGCAAGCTCAAGCGCAATCCGCTGTCCAGCCTCTTGGCGCGAGAGGCGCTACGGCTTTTGGCCTGCAACCTCGACCAGGCCGTGTACAACGGCGGCAACCTGGGCGCGCGCCAGGCGATGTTGCTGGGTGCCTGCCTGGCCGGCCAGGCATTCGCCAACGCGCCGGTGGCGGCGGTGCATGCGCTGGCGTACCCGCTGGGCGGGCACTTTCACATTCCTCATGGGCTGGCGAATTCGCTGGTGCTGCCTCATGTGCTGCGCTTCAACCTGCCGGTAGCGATGGCGGACTACGCCGAACTCGCTCTGCCTTTGCTGGGAGAAAGGTTGCAGGCAGGTGATCACCATTCTCGCGCCGATCAATTTGTCTCTGAGTTGGCGCAATTGGGATCTCGTTGCGAATTACCGACCACGCTGCGTGCGGTTGGTGTTCCCAGAGAAAGTCTGGCCCAACTGGCCAGTGACGCGATGCAACAGCAGCGTCTGCTCGTGAACAACCCGCGCACACTCACCGAAGCCGACGCGTTGGCCATTTATGAAGCGGCATATTGATGACCGACCTCAGGCAGCGTGCCGGCTATCGGCACTTCACAACGATCAACACCCGTTGGCACGACAACGACGTGTATGGGCACGTCAACAATGTCGTCTTTTACGGTTTCTTCGACACTGCCGTGAACAGCGTCCTGATCCAGCAGGGAGGGCTGGATATCCACGCAGGTCCGGTGATCGGCCTGGTGGTGAGCTCCGGCTGCGATTACCACGCGCCGGTTGCGTTCCCCGAGCCCATCGAAGTGGCACTGGCGGTCAGCAGACTGGGTAACAGCTCAGTGCATTATCAACTTGCGGTGTTCCGTGAAGGCCAGGCACTGGCCTGTGCGACCGGGCGTTTCGTGCATGTGTTTGTTGACCGTCAGCAAAGGCGCCCGGCGCCGATTCCCGAACGGCTGCGCCTGGCACTGACTGAGCTGGTCAGCGACTGCCAGCCCTCATCGAACAAGGAACTTGAACCATGAAAGACGCCGTGATTGTTTCCACCGCTCGCACACCGATCGCCAAGGCGATGCGTGGCGCATTCAATGACCTCAAGACGCCCAGTATGACGGCCGTTGCCATTCGCGCAGCAGTCGAGCGTGCTGGCATCGAGCCGGGTCAGATCGAAGACCTGGTGCTGGGTACGGCCATGCAGAGCGGCACTGCGGCCATCAACCCGGCGCGTTTGTCGGCCCTGGCCGCAGGCTTGCCCATTTCGGTCAGTGGGCAGACGATTGACCGCCAGTGCGCATCGGGCCTGATGGCCATTGCCATCGCCGCCAAGCAGATCATCGTCGACGGCATGCAGGTGACCGTTGGTGCCGGGCAAGAGCAGATCAGCCTGGTGCAGAATGCTCACAATCAAATGGCGAGCGAGGCGTTCGATGCCAACGTGCTGCGCATGAGCGAGCATGCGTACATGCCAATGCTACAAACGGCCGAACTCGTTGCGCGCCGGTATGGCATCAGTCGGCAAGCGCAGGACGCCTATGCGCTTGAGTCTCAGCAACGCACCGCGGCGGCGCAGGAAGCTGGTGTTTTCGCCGACGAAATTGTTCCGGTCAAGGCACGCAAGCGAGTCGTTGACAAGGAGAGCGGGGCGGTGAGCTATCAGGATGTCACGCTTGTCCAGGATGAAGGCAACAGGCCGACAACCCAACTCAGCGATCTGCAAGGACTCAAGCCGATAGTGGAGGGCGGTAGTGTCACGGCCGGCAATGCCAGTCAGTTGTCCGACGGCGCCAGCGCCTGCGTTTTACTTGAGGGGGCAGTGGCTGCGCGATCAGGCATTGCACCCTTGGGCCTGTATCGAGGGATCGCAGTCGCCGGACTGGCGCCAGAAGAGATGGGTATCGGCCCCGTACTGGCAGTGCCCAAGCTGCTCCGTCAGCACGGGTTGAAGGTGGACGATATCGGCTTGTGGGAATTGAACGAGGCGTTTGCCTGCCAAGTGTTGTATTGCGCACAACAGTTGGGGATCGATCCGGCGAAACTGAACGTCAATGGCGGCGCAATTTCCATTGGGCATCCCTACGGCATGAGCGGCGCGCGAATGGTTGGGCACGCGTTGCTGGAAGGAAAGCGGCGGGGGGTGAAGTTCGTGGTGATAACGATGTGCGTGGGTGGTGGCATGGGAGCAGCGGGATTGTTCGAGGTTTTGTAACCCGAACCCGAACATGGGCTGCCAGCATCAGCAACCAAGCCGATCAGTTGGATCGGCTTTTTTGTGTGCTTTAGTAAAACTGTTCAAGTCAGCGGCCGTTTCAGATTGGTCACAGCGTGGTGGTCTGTCCATTGCGATCCAGTTCATACACTTTATTGCCCTGCAGTTTCTCTCTCAGCCAGCGTCCAGCCTTGCCCAATGGCCGTTGGCGCGCCCATAAAAGGTCGACGCCAATTTGCCAGTCGGTGTGCGGGTAGGCCGAGAGGGGTAGTTCTACCAGTTCGCCCCTGGCCAGTTCGCGCTGGATGAGTTGACGGGGCAGGGTGGCCCAACCGAGCGCGGCGCGGACCATTTCGAGCAACGCGAGGTAGTTCTCCGCTTGCCACAATTGCGTCGAGCGCAGGTATTCGCTGCTGGGCAGTTTGTTCGCGTGCGCGCTGAATGCCAGGCGTCGATGCACGTGCAGGTCATCGAACGTAACGGTGTCGAGCTGTGCCAGCGGATGATCGGGATGGCAGACGTGCAGCATGATCAATTTTCCCAATTGCTGGAACGCCAGTTCCTTCGGGTAGCCCGGTTGAGAAAACGCCACGCCAAGCTCCGCCTCTCCACTGCTCACCAGTTCACTGACGTCACCGTGCACCGGGTGGCGGATGATCAGGTCGACGAAGGGAAACGCCTGCTCGAAGGCCTTGAGCACCGGCATGATCGGCCCGTAGGGCGTTTCGATAGCCAGGGTCAGGCTGGGTTCGACGTTATCCGACAGGCATTCGGCGTGCGCCTCGAAGGTCATGCAGCGCGCGAGCACGGCTTCGGCCTGGATCAACAGTTTTTGGCCGCTGGCGGTGAGGGCAGGGCTGCGGTTGGTGCGGTCGAACAAATCGACGCCCAGATCGGTTTCAAGATTGGCAATCGCTGCGCTGATGGTCGATTGCGTCTTGCCCAACTTACGTCCAGCGGCGGAGAACGAACCGCTTTTGACCACTTGGGAAAACATCTGCAGTTGATCGAGTGAGAAGCGCAATCGGTTTACTCCTGGTCGAACGTGGGGGTTTAAACATCAACAAGAGTGCTTGAGTGTGCCGCTTGTACGCCATCGAAAAAAGCGATGGTTGCTAATTTGTTTCATCGTTAAAAACGCTCGAGTATGGCCTTGCGTCAATCGATCACCGGGGTTGGAGCATGCTTGCGACCGCCCCTGAGAATGCCGCGATCACACCATACGCCGTACCTTCAGGAGCCTGTGACATGAATACACAACGCATTCATCCGGTGGACGAGGTTTTGCCCTTGCGGCAGCTGGTCACCTTTGGCTTGCAGCATGTGCTGGTGATGTACGCAGGGGCGGTGGCGGTTCCACTGATTCTGGGCAGCGCGATGGGGTTGTCCTCGGCGCAGATCATCTTGCTGATCAACGCCAACCTGCTGACATCCGGCGTGGCGACGCTGATTCAGACCATCGGGTTCTGGAAATTTGGTGCGCGCTTGCCACTGATTCAAGGCTGCTCGTTCATCGCCCTTGCGCCGATGATCATGATTGGCAAGGAGTTCGGGCTCAGTCAGATATTCGGGGCGGTGATTGCCGCAGGCTTCATAACCATTGCGCTGGCACCGGTATTCAGCCGTCTGTTGCGATTCTTTCCGCCAGTGGTGATCGGCAGTCTGATCACCATCATCGGTATCTCGCTGATGCCGGCTGCCGCGATCTGGCTGGGCGGCGGCAACCCTGAGGCGGCAGATTTCGGCAGCCCCGCCAATTTGCTGCTGGGCCTGGCCACGGTCAGTGTCACGCTGGTGATCTACGCCAAATTCAAAGGCTTCATCGGCAACCTCAGCGTACTCATCGGTTTGTTCGTCGGTAGCTTGATTGCCGCAGCCTGCGGTATGACCCATTTCACCCGAGTGAGCGAAGCGGCGTGGTTTGAACTGAGTGCACCGATGGCATTCGGCGCGCCGGAATTTTCGCTCGTACCGATTTTGATCATGACCCTGGCGATGCTGGTGATCATGGCCGAAACCACTGGCAACTGCCTGGCCATCGGCAAATTGACCGGCAAGCCAACCACCCAACAAACCCTCGGCAATGCGTTCCGCGCTGATGGCCTGTCGACCATGCTCGGTGGCTTGTTCAACAGTTTCCCCTACAACGCCTTCACGCAGAACACCGGTTTGATTGCGCTCTCCAACATCAAGAGCCGCTTCGTCGTGGCCGCTGCCGGGGCAATCATGGTGCTGATGGGGTTGTTCCCCAAACTGGGTGCGTTGATCGCGGCGGTGCCGACTCCGGTGCTCGGTGGTTGCGCGATCGTGATGTTCGGCATGACCACGGTGGCAGGTATTCAGGAACTGTCACGCGTGCAGTTCGAAGGCACCCGCAACGGCATCATCGTCGCGGTGTCGGTCAGTGTCGGCGTGTTGCCGATGTCTTTTCCTGCATTGTTCGAGCACGTCGGCCCTACGCTGAAACTGGTGCTGGACAGCGGAATCTTTCTCGGTGCGATCGCCGCCATTGTGCTCAACGTGCTGCTCAACAATGAAAAAAAATCGACCGACAGCGTCGGCGTCTCAGCGGCTGAATGGGTCGACTGATCTTTTGTTTTTCCACTGCCCAGGAGTTACCCATGAATCAATTCACTCAGCTTGTTCCGGCCGGCGTCAGCGATCTGGA
>NZ_RCNW01000407.1:0-10617 GCF_004307605.1 Pseudomonas sp. Sample_24 | reverse complement strand
GGACCGCCAACATCTGGAGCCTGGTGATGGACTACACGCCCAAGCACATGATGAGTACGGTGTTCGGTTTCGGCGGCATGTGTGCGGCCATTGGCGGGATGTTCATGACCCAGTTGGTCGGCCACATCCTGACGGTCACCAACAACAACTACACCGTGCTGTTCACCCTGATCCCGGCGATGTACTTCATTGCACTGACCTGGATGTACTTCATGGCACCGCGCAAGATTCCGACAGTAGAAGACTGATGTTCCCTCGGCGCAGGCCCGCTATCGGGCCTGCGCTTTTTTTTGCCTGCTGTTCAGGGGCTATCAGCGACGACTTTGCTGCCAGGCCGCTGCCAGGCCACTGCAGCAAATAATGGCGATGCCGATCACGGTGGTCAGGGTCGGCGTGTGGGAAAACAGCCACCAGCCCAGCAGACCGGCGAAGATGATCTGGCAGTAACTGAACGGCGCCAGCAATGCCGGCGCAGCAAGCCGGAAAGCCTGGGTCAGGAACAGGTGCGCTGTCATCCCGCAGGCACCCAGCGCCAGCATCATCGCGCCGTGCGCCAGGCTCGGCGTCTGCCAGAAGAACGGCACCAGCGCGCTCATCACCAAAGTGTTGCACAGGCCGGCGAAGAAGTTGCTGGTGGTCGGGCTGTCGATCTCGCTGAGCTTGCGCGTCAGCAATTGGTAGAAGCAGAAAAACAATGCCGAACAGAATGGCAACAACACTGCCGGGGTAAACAAATCACCGCCGGGATGAACGATGATCAATACACCGATGAAGCCGAAGATCACCGCCAGCCATTGCCCGCGAGTGACCCGCTCGCCCAACAACGGCACCGACAATGCGGTGACCAGCACCGGTGCCAGGAAGTTGACCGACGTCGCCTCGGCCAGCGGGATGTACATCAACCCGGTGGTGAAAAACAGGCTGGTGCCCAACAGGCACAGTGCGCGAATCAATTGCAGCAGCGGTCGTTTGGTACGCAGAACCCGCAGCCCCGATTGCGGCAGGAAAATCCCGGCCATCAGCAACGTGTGAACCACGTAGCGCGCCCATACCACCATCACAATCGGATAGAAACCGGAGAGGTACTTCGAGAATGCGTCGTGACTGGAAAACAGGAAGGTTGCGACAACGATCAGCAGGATCCCCTTGAAGGGCTGATTGACGCCGGAGAGCGGGGTGCTGACGGTCATGAAGGCCTCTTAGTGAAATGGGTATGTGGCGAGGGAGCTGGCTCCCGCTGGACTGCGCAGCAGTCCCAAAACAGCATCGGCGACCGCTCCGCGCTCGAACGGGAGCAAGCTCCCTCATCACAAAAGCAAGTCAAATCCGCGCCAGCAATTCCCGGGTTTTATCCAAAGCCATCTGCGCCCGATCCAGCCCACTCACGCCCTGCTCCAGCAACTGCACAGTGGGAATCTCCAGGCTCAGTGGAATGTTAGCCGGCAAACAGCGCAACAATCCCGGCAGATCACAATCGCCATCCCCCGGAAAACGTCGCTCGTTACGCGCCTGACGCAAAATCTCGGCCATGTCGGTCGGTCGCGGCCCGGCAACATCGCACAACTGTGCATACCGTAACCGTGAAGGCGCAACGCTGGCCAGATCTTCCAGTTGCGATGCCGAACGATCGAAGTGAAATGCATCCACCAGCACCGCACCGTTTTCACGCCCGGCATTCTCGACGATACGCACGGCTTGTTGCAGATTGCGCGCATCGGTCCAGGGCATGAATTCCAGATGCGGATGCAGGCCGTAGGGCTTTGCAAGATCACACAGCCGCGCGAAGTTTTCTGTCAGCCGTTGCTCGTCAGAATCGTTACCGGCGACCAGCAACTCACTGGCGCCGAATTCGGCACCGACCGCCAGAACTTTCTCGAAGTCGGCGACGACGGTGTCCGGTTTCAAACGCAGGATTTCAACATCCAGCACACGAACGCCGGTATCGCGCAGACGGGCCAAGGTCTGACGGCGTAAATCGCCATCGGCCACCAAGGCAAAATGATGTTCCTCCGGCGTCGCCGGCACCAGGCGCAAACCGACGTGGCTGTAACCGGCCCGCGCCGCGACTTCGACCATCTGCGGCGGTGAAAGCTCCAGCACCGTCAGACTGGCCAGGGAAAAGATTCGTTCGCTCATGGTCAGCCCTCGATCAACGACGGTGCGCAGGCACGACCGGTTTCGGCGGCCTCGCGAATGGCTTCGATCAGTGCCAGCGTGCGTGAGGCATCCGCGGCGCTCACCAGCGGCTCGACCTCTCGGCGCACAACCCGCACGAAGTGCTGCAACTGTAGACGCAGTGCTTCATCGGCAACGACATCTTCCTGAGCTTCGAGCAACGGTTGGTGCCAACCGCCATCGACTTCGTTGTAATGCCAACGCTTGAGTTGCGCAATGCTCAACGCGCCGCCGGTCCCGGCCAATAAATAACACGGCTGGTCGGCCTGACGTGGATACACCGGGTTCTCCCCCGAACCCAACTCCCAACTCCAGGGCGCGGCCACCGCATCGGAACCGGTCAGGCTACCCAACGCGCCGTTGTCGAATTGCAGCAGCACCGCCGCGCAATCCTCGTTGGCAAACCCGCGTATTGCGTTGCTGGTAATGGCCTGCACCTGGCGCACCTCGCCACACAAATGCCGAAGCAGATCGAGGTCGTGGATCAGATTGGTCAACAGCATTCCTGCACCCGCCTCGCGGCGCCAAGGTGTTTCGAAGTAACTGTCGGGCTTGCGCAATTGCCAGAGCGCCGTGACCGTGGTCAATCGGCCCAGCGCGCCGCTGTGGATAAGTTCATGGGCACGGACGATCAACGGATTGTGACGCCGGTGATGGCCGACCAGCACCGGAACGCCGCTCGCTTTCGAAGCGGCCACCAACGTCCGGGCTTCATCGAGGTGCACACCCACCGGTTTTTCCAGCAGCACCGGCACGTTCGCCGCCAGACAGTCGAGCGCAGTACTGACATGCAACGTGTTGGGGTTGGCGATGATGACCGCGTCTGGCTTCGCCTGCTCCAGCATCTGACGGTGATCGGCGAAATAACCGACTCCCCATTGCGCCGCGAGAGCGGCCGCTTGCGGCCCGGGATCAGCGACGGCGCACAGGATCGCTTCACTCAGGGAGTTCAAATGCTGGTAGTGCTGCTGGCCCATGTTGCCGGCGCCGATCAACGCGATTCGAAGGGGCGAATTCAAGATGCGGTCCTCTTGTGGTTCTTGTTGGAAAAATGAATTCCATTAATTTAGAACCGAGTTCCACAATCTTACACAGACCGGTACAGAAAGTGTTCGAACAGCGCACAGCTTCTCAATTGGCGGTTTTAGCTGAACAGTTCCGACGCCAGACTCGCCGCCGACAACTCTTCGGTAAACGCCAACAACAACGGCGCCAATTCATGCAACCGTGCGCCCGGCATCCGTGCACTGGGCCCGGCGATGCTGAGCACGCCGATCACCCGCCCGTCCCCCGGATGGCGAACCACCGCGGCAATCGCTGAAGTGCCTACGGCCGAACTTTCCTCGACACAGGCGTAGCCCTGCTCCCGCGCCAGACGCAAACGCTCAAGCAATTCGATGTTGGAACGCGGCGCATTCGGCCCCGGTTCCAGCGGCCGATCCGCCGCCTGGCGCTCCACCAGCGACAAGGCCTCGGCATCGCTCATACACGCCAGCCACGCATGCCCCGAGGCGGTATAAAACAAGGGTGCATCGCGACCCATGTCAGGGTCATAACGCAAGCCCGAGCGAGCCCCCTGGGACTTGGCGATCCAGGTCTGGCGCTCGCCCTCGATCACCCCCAGTCGCACCAGTTCACCGGTTTCCTGTGCCAACCGGTCCAGCACCGGCTGCACAATGTCGGCGCCGCTGCTCGACAGGTATCGGAACCCCATGGCCACCAGTTTGGTCGACAAGTGATAACGCAAGTTTTCCGGATTCTGCCGCACGTAACCCAGCCGAATCAGCTCGGCGAGCAAGCGGTGAGTCGCGCTTTTGGGAATGTCCAATTGCTCCGCCAAGGTCTGCATTGGCAGACCGCGAGGGTCGCTGGTGAGGCTTTCGAGCACACTGAAAACACGTTCGATCTGACTGCCGGCCATGGGAGTTTCCACGCAAAATTTGCTCGATTCTAGAAGACAACCCGCGGAACGGGAAATCTGGAACTGTATGTCCGATAACCGCCCCCTTTACGCAGCCTTCACTTGCTCGCCTTAGGAAGACTCTTATATTTTCTGGAATCAAATTCCAAAATAACAACACCGGAGTGCTCACCATGCCTGCCGATTCGCACATTTTTCCCGACATCGACTGCGATGTGCTGATCGTCGGCTCAGGTGCGGCGGGCCTGTCCGCAGCCGTCACTACGGCCTGGCACGGGCTGAAGGTGATCGTGGTAGAGAAGGACCCGGTATTCGGCGGCGCCACGGCCTGGTCAGGAGGCTGGGCCTGGGTGCCATGCAATCCATTGGCGCGGCGTGCCGGCATCGTCGAAGACATTGAGCAACCGCGCACCTATCTGCAACATGAATTGGGCGACCAGTACGATCCGGCAATGATTGACGCGTTCCTTCAAGCCGCTCCGCAAATGGTCGCGTTCTTTGAACAGCACACCTCGTTGCAGTTTGCCGACGGCAATGCCATTGCCGACATCCACGGCGACACACCTGGTGCCGGGACCGGGGGGCGCTCGGTTATCGCAGCGCCGTTTGATGCCAGAAATGTCGGCAAACTGCTCAAGCGTTTACGTAAAACAATGCGCGAAACGTCTTTCATGGGCATGCCGATCATGGCCGGCGCGGACCTCACGGCGTTCCTCAACCTGACCCGCTCGCTGTCAGCGGCGTGGCACGTCACCCGACGCGTCACCCGGCATTTGTTCGATCTCGCCGTGCATGGTCGTGCCATGCAACTGGTCAACGGCGTGGCCTTGGTGGCGCGTCTGGCAAAGTCTGCCGAAGACCTCGGTGTATTGCTCTGGGAATCGGCGCCGGTCACCCAATTGTTGTGTGAGAACAATCAGGTGCACGGGGCGATCGTCAGCACAGGCAAAGGCTTGGTGCGCATCCGGGCGCGCAAGGGCGTGGTGCTGGCGGCCGGCGGCTTCGCCAATGACATCGAACGGCGCAAAGCGCTATTTCCGCGCACGCCGACCGGCCATGAACATCTGGCCTTGCCACCGCTCGGTGTGTCCGGTGACGGCCTGCGACTGGGTGAAAGTGTCGGCGCACAAATCAATGCCGAGATGGCCTCTCCCGTGGCCTGGGCACCGGTGTCGCAAGTGCCGCACGGCGACGGCAGCATTGGTCATTTCCCGCACATCATCGAGCGCGGCAAGCCCGGAATCATCGGCGTACTGAGCAACGGCCAGCGCTTCGTCAATGAAGCCAACGGTTACTACGACTATGTGAAGGCCATGGTCGCCACCGCGCCGCAAGGCGAAGAAGTCGCCTCCTGGCTGATTTGCAATCATCGTTTTCAGCGGCGTTACGGCTTGGGGATTTCACGGCCATTTCCTGTGCCGCTGACATCCTTTATCCGCAGTGGCTATCTGAAAACCGGTAACACGCTGGAGGAATTGGCGCCGGCCTGCGGCATTGATCCGAGCGGCTTGTGCGCCACGGTGTCGGACTACAACCGTCACGCACGCAATGGCGAAGATCCGCAATTCGGCCGTGGCTCGACGCCTTACAACCGCAAACAAGGTGATGCGTCGCAACACCCCAACCCCTGTGTCGCGCCTATCGAACAGGGGCCGTTTTATGCCGTGAAGGTCCAGCCCGGAAGCTTTGGCACTTTCGCAGGACTCAAGGTCAACCCGCATGCGCAGGTTCTGGACCACGCCGGTCAGGCCATTGAAGGGCTCTACGCGGCGGGCGGCGACATGGCGAGCATCATGGGTGGCCATTACCCCGCCGGCGGCATCAACATCGGCCCGGCGCTGACCTTCGGTTACATCGCCGCACGCCACATCGCAGGCGTCACTGCTTTTGAAAAGGAGATCGATCATGCAGCACATCGTTAACAGACAAGGTCTGAACATGCCGAAACTGGGCCTCGGCACCTGGCCAATGCTTGCAGATGAGTGCACCCGCGCCGTGGAGCAGGCCCTGGCGCTCGGATACCGGCATATCGACACGGCAGCCGGCTACAACAACGAGGACGCTGTCGGGCAGGCAGTGGCGAACAGTCCGACACCCCGCGAGCAGATCCACATCACCACCAAGGTCTGGTGGGACCAACTGCAACCCGATGCGATGCGTCATTCCATGGACCGCAGCCTCAAGGCCCTGCGTTCCGATTACGTCGACTTGTTCATGATCCACTGGCCCAGTACCGATTGGGATTTGCCACGCACCATTGAAACCCTGGTAGCGCTCAAGGAACAGGGGCTGGCACGCAACATCGGCGTGGCGAATTTTCCTCTACCGCTGTTGCGCAAAGTCATCGAAGAACTGGGCGCGCCGCTGTCAGCCATTCAGGTCGAATACCACGTGTTGCTCGGACAAAACGCACTGCTCGACTACGCCCGCCAACACGACATGGCGTTGACGGCCTACACACCGCTGGCACGGAACAAGGTGTCGGATATCCCTGCTATCCAGCAGATCGCCGCCAAACACGGAGCACTGCCAACCCAGGTCGCGCTCAAATGGTTGCTGGATCAATCGAACGTCGCGGCCATTCCCAAGGCCAGCACCGAGGCCAATCAGCTGGCGAACCTGGCGGCATTCACGATCAATCTGGATGATCAGGACCGTGCCTTGATCGCCAGCCTGTCCAAACGCCAGCGACAGGTCAGCCCGGACTTTGCGCCCGTGTGGGACGCGTTCGACGAATAACTTGCGGGACCGGCGATCACCCTCTGGATAAAAACCCATCGCAGAACGGAATTCGATGGGTTATCCGCGTTCAATACAAGCCTGAACAGTTCTCGGCAGCCGTTACGGATTGCCGGGAACACCGACGTGCGCAGGAAAAGCCGGACGACCGGACTGGCGCGGCTCTCACTTGGCAGCAACACTCATCGCACGGATTACCAGAGGATTCCCACATGCTATGGAAAAAAGGCCGACGCAGCGACAACGTGGTCGATGCCCGTAGTGAGGGTGCCGGCGGTGGCGGGATGCGCTTTGGTGGCGGCAAGGGCTTGAGCCTGACCGCGATCGTATTGATTGTCGGAATCGGCTGGATCACCGGCCAGGACCCGATGCAGATTCTCGGACAACTGGCCGGCCAGATGGGCGACACATCGGCGCCCGCCACCACCCAGACCCGCAAAGCCCCACCGACCACGGATGAAGGCGCCGAATTCGTGCGCTCGATCCTTGGCGACACCGAAGACACCTGGCAGCAGATCTTCCAGCAGGGCGGGCGGCAATATAAGGACCCGACCCTGGTGCTGTTCAGCAACCGGGTGAACTCGGCCTGCGGGATGGCGACATCGGCGACCGGTCCGTTCTATTGCCCTGCAGACCAGAAGGTCTATCTGGACATGGCGTTCTTCCAGGAGATGTCACAGCGCTTTTCCGCAGCTGGCGATTTCGCCCAAGCCTACGTGATCGCTCACGAAGTCGGACACCACGTGCAGACCTTGCTCGGCGTTTCCGCGAAAATTCAGACAGCCCGCCAGCAGGGTCGGCAAATGGAAGGCGACGGCGGTTTGCTGGTACGCCAGGAACTCCAGGCTGACTGCCTGGCCGGTGTCTGGGCCAACCATGCGCAGCAACGGTTGAACTGGCTGGAACCGGGCGATATCGAAGAAGCATTGAACGCTGCCAATGCCATTGGCGACGATCGTTTGCAGCAACAGGGTCAGGGCCGTGTCGTGCCGGACTCATTTACCCATGGTACGTCAGCGCAACGGGTGCGCTGGTTCAAAACCGGATTCGCTCAGGGCCAGGTGGGCCAGTGCGATACCTTTGCGGCGAAAAATCTGTAAATGAAGAAGTGGTTGTTGGTATTACTGTTCACATGTGCAACGTCCCAGGCTCAAGAGCAAGGGGTCAAAGAGCTCAGTCCCGGGCGCCTGCTGTTGAAGTCAGGTGAAATGGCGGTGGGCATCAGCCGGGCACCGGCAAAAATAGAGCGCGTATTGATCATCGTCCATGGCCGGTTGCGCAATGCGCAAACCTACCTGCAGAGCGGCCTGCGCGCTGCCGAACTGGCCGGACAAAGCGAAACCACCCTGGTGATCGCCCCGCAGTTCCTTGATGAAACCGATGTCGCAAAGCACCCAGTGGCTGACACCGTCCTGCGCTGGCAAGGCAATGAATGGATGGCCGGCGGTGAATCCACGGCACCGTTTCGAATGAGTTCCTTTGAGGCGCTGGACGAAATCATCGCCCGGCTGAGTGATCGTCGGCAGTTCGCGGATGTGAAGGAAATCGTGATCGCCGGTCACTCCGGCGGCGCACAGGTGGTGCAGCACTATGCTTTGCTGGGCCGCGATCAGTCGGCACTGGAAGGCGCCGGGGTAAAGCTGCGTTACGTGGTCGCCAACCCATCTTCCTATGCCTATTTCGATGAACGCCGGCCGGTAGCGTTCAACCATGCCAAGTGCCCGGACTTCAATCGCTGGAAGTATGGCCTGTCAGATCTACCTGCCTACGCCGACGGACAAACCGCTGCGCAATTGCAGGACAAGTACCTCAAGCGTGAAGTCGTTTATTTACTGGGGCAGCAGGACATCGACCCGAACCATCCGGCGCTGGATAAAAGCTGCGAAGCCAAGGCCCAGGGCCCGAATCGCCTGGCCCGAGGGCGTTTTTACTTTAATTATCTGAAGCGGTTGAAGCCGCGAGGGCTGGATCAACAGCTGATTGAAGTCCCCGGGGTCGGGCATAACGGGGACGGGATGTTTACGTCGCCTGAGGGGCAGAAGGCGTTATTCGGGCGATGAGTCTTGTTGCCTGATTTGACGCCATCGCGAGCAGGCTCACTCCTACAATGAAATGCGATCAACTGTAGGGCGAGCCTGCTCACGATGAGGCGTTCAAGCCGAAAGCATCTGCCGCAACTTGACACAATCCACCGCATGCCAGTCGGTCAATTCCGGCCACGGATTATTCGGCAGATTCACCAATACCGTACGCGCCCCCGCTGCCCGTCCGCAGTCCAGATCAAAACGGTAGTCACCGACCATCACCATCTGGCTGGTCGACACACTCCAGGCCTCGGCCAGCTTGAGCAAACCACCGGGATGCGGCTTTGGTGGGGCCTCATCGCGACCGAGCACATCCTCGACTGCAAAGCAGTCGGCCAGGCCGATCGCCTCGAGCGTAACGTGCGCCAACTCACGGGCATTGCGCGTCAGAATCCCCAGGCGATAACCACGTCCGGCCAACTCACGCACCAGTTCTACCGCGCCCGGCGCCGGTTTCGAACCCAGCGCCAGATCCCGTTCATGTTCCA
Organism: Pseudomonas sp. Sample_24; assembly: GCF_004307605.1. NCBI lineage: Bacteria > Pseudomonadati > Pseudomonadota > Gammaproteobacteria > Pseudomonadales > Pseudomonadaceae > Pseudomonas > Pseudomonas sp. Sample_24. Next base: position 1,210 of record NZ_RCNW01000407.1, on the reverse strand, counting down.
GCAACCAGGCGTGTTTGGCCGCTGCTTCCTCGGCGGGCAGCGCGGCCAGGTGGGTCAGGATGTCGTCTTGCGCGGGGATCGCCAATGCCACGCGAATCGCCGCGAAATCATGCACGGCCACCGTCAGGGTGCCGTCCATGTCGAACACCCAATGACCTACGTCGGTCAGGCTCATGCCCAATCCTTGCGATGGCGGATCAAACCTTCCTGCGTGACCGAGGCCACCAGTTGTCCGGCGCGGTTGAATACGCTGCCACGGGAAAACCCGCGGGAATTGCCGGCCCACGGACTGTCCATCGCGTAAAGCAACCAGTCATCGGCGCGCAGGTTGGCGTGGAACCACAACGCATGGTCGAGGCTGGCGACCTGCATGTCCTTGTGCCAGACCGATTTGCCGTGAGGCTGCATCGACGTCACGAGCAGGCCGAAATCCGAAGCGTAGGCCAGCAAGTATTTATGCAGTGCCGGGGAATCGATCAAGGCACCGTCGGCGCGAAACCAGACGTATTTGATCGGGTCGGATGGCAATGGGTTGTAGGGATCTTTCTCGGTCACCGGGCGGAATTCGATCGGCTTCGGGCACAGCAGCTTTTCGCGCATTTTCTCGGGGATCAGGTGCGCGCGTTGCTGGGTCAACTCCAGTTCCGACGGCAGATTCTCCGGGCCGACCACTTGTGGCATTTCACTCTGGTGCTGAAAGCCTTCTTCGTCGTACTGGAACGAAGCGCTGCACGTGAAGATCGGGTGGCCTTTCTGGATGGCCGTCACACGCCGCGTGCTGAAACTGCCGCCGTCGCGAACCCTGTCAACCTGGTAAACCACTGGCAAACCGGCGTCGCCCGGACGCAGGAAATAGCCGTGCATCGAATGCACATGACGCGCCTCTTCCACAGTCTGACTGGCCGCCGACAGCGACTGCCCAAGCACCTGGCCACCGAACAACTGACGAAACCCGAGGTCCTGGCTGCGGCCACGGAACAGGTTTTCCTCGATCGGTTCCAGCGTCAGCAGGTCGACCAGATCTTCCAACACTTGGCTCATTCAGACTCTCCTCACACAACGCAATACCGCGCAGTCTTGGCTGCAGCGGTCGATTCAGTTTCTGGCCCGGGCCAACATGGGGTCCATTGTAAACGTCCGTGTCAGGTTATCCATGCAAGGTTTGCAGCCATTGTTCACGGCTGATGCGGTACAACACGTGATGACGCAG
>NZ_RCNW01000473.1:0-1580 GCF_004307605.1 Pseudomonas sp. Sample_24 | reverse complement strand
ACCTCCGGCATGATGCAGCCGAAACTGGCGAAGAAGATCGAGAAGCAGACCCGCGACGAGTTCGCCGACGGCATCGCCAGCTACGGCACCGACGCCCTGCGCTTCACCTTCTGCTCGCTGGCGTCCACCGGTCGCGACATCAAGTTCGACATGGGCCGCGTCGAAGGCTATCGCAACTTCTGCAACAAGATCTGGAACGCCGCGCGTTACGTGCTGGACAAGGGCGAAGACTGCGGCCAGAACGGCGAAGCCTACGAGCTGTCGCTAGCCGATCGCTGGATCATTTCGCAGCTGCAGCGCACCGAAGCCGAAGTGACCCGTCAACTGGATCAGTTCCGTTTCGACCTGGCCGCACAAGCCCTGTACGAGTTCATCTGGAACCAGTATTGCGACTGGTACCTGGAACTGTCCAAGCCTGTGCTGTGGGACGAAAACGCACCGGTCGAGCGTCAGCGCGGTACCCGTCGCACACTGGTTCGCGTACTGGAAGTGGCGCTGCGTCTGGCGCACCCGTTCATGCCGTTCATCACTGAAGAAATCTGGCAGCGCATCGCGCCGCTGGCCGGCATTCAGGGCAAGACGATCATGCTGCAACCTTGGCCAGTGGCCAACGAAGAGCGCATCGATCCGGCGGCCGAAGACGACATCGAGTGGCTCAAAGGCCTGATGCTGGGCACGCGCAACATCCGTGGCGAGATGAACATCGGCCCGGGTAAACCGTTGCCGCTGTTCCTGAAAAACGTCAGTGCCGAAGATCAGCGTCGCCTGACCGAAAACGAAGCGCTACTGAAGAAGCTGGCGCGCCTGGAATCGATCACCGTGCTGGCTGCGGGCGAAGAAGCACCGCTGTCCGCCACCGCACTGGTTGGCGAGATGGAAGTGCTGGTGCCTATGGCCGGCCTGATCGACAAAGGTGCCGAGCTGGCGCGTCTGGACAAGGAAATCCAGCGCCTGCAAGGCGAAGTGCAACGGGTTGGCGGCAAGCTGTCCAACGCCGGTTTCGTTGACAAGGCGCCAGCCGAAGTCATCGAGAAGGAACGCGCCAAACTGGCCGAAGCCGAACAGGCTCTGGGCAAGCTGGCCGAGCAGCATGCGCGGATTGCCAGCCTGTAACGGCAATTCGCAATGAACAAGGGAGGCCCAGGTGGCCTCCCTTTTCATGCCTACCGTTCTTCGCCCCCCCTGTAGGAACAAGGCTTGCCCGCGATGGCGATTCCACAGACGCCATCGCGGGCAAGCCTTGCTCCTACAGGAGGTATCCGCAGACGCCATCGCGAGCAAGCCATGCGCCTGCAGGTCCCCGTGTTGGCATTGTCTGTGGGACAATGCCCGCCACTTTCAGCCATACCCGAATCGACCACCGCCATGACCGCCCCCCGTACACCGAAACCTGCGCGTAGAAAGCCTGAGTCCGCAACCCCGGCCAAAGTCGTGGAGCCGCGCGAAAAGGCCAGCCTGCATCCGCGCAATCGCCATCAGGGTCGCTACGACTTTGCGGCGTTGATCAAAAGCACGCCGGAACTGGCGAAGTTCGTGATCATCAACCCGTACGGCAAGGAAAGCATCGACTTCGCCAGCCC
>NZ_RCNW01000271.1:0-10758 GCF_004307605.1 Pseudomonas sp. Sample_24 | reverse complement strand
ATCATCATGCGTTCATTACTGCTGTTCTTTCTCGGCGTACCGATCCCGATCATCATCCTGATCGCCTTGTTAATGTAATCCCATCCTTGTCGGTGCTGTACCGCGCCATCGCGAGCCATCTCGCGATGGCGTTCGTTTATGTGGCGATTCAGCGCAGACCCGTTCGGGCGCCCACCTTGTCTGCGCTTCAGGGACAGGCAAACGCAGCCGTTTATCTTCTATATACCTGTGCTGGATTGAATTTCTTGCTATAAACGCACTCCGATAGCCACCTCGATGCCTGCCATAGAGCATTTTCGTGGCTTTGTCGGACAAATTCGCTGTCTTTTCAGTTGCTGAGGCCTCGACTCGGCCTTAGACTGCCGCCCCTCGTAAATTGAGTGCCGGGTGGCGCTTGGTATAAACGGCGCCTTTCCGAAGACCTGTACCGGTCTGCCGGAACGCTCCCTAATTCGCCTTAATGCACGTTTTTTTATAGAGATATCAATGACAAAGGACAAGTTGCTGGCCATGCCGGCGGATGACTACATGAACGCCGAGCAACACGCTTTTTTCACTGAGCTGTTGCAGAACATGAAAGTCGAAACCCATGAGCGCATCGAACAAAACCGCATCGCCATTGAAAGCCTGGATACTCCGGCCGATCCGGCTGACGCGGCTTCCGTCGAAGAAGAGCGTACCTGGCTGGTGAACGCGATCGATCGCGACCAGCGCATGCTGCCTCAGTTGGAACAAGCCCTTGAACGCATCAAGGAAGACAGCTTCGGCTGGTGCGACGACAGCGGAGAGGCAATCGGCCTCAAGCGCCTGCTGATCAGTCCGACCACCAAGTACTGCATCGAAGCTCAAGAGCGTCACGAGCAAATCGACAAGCACCAGCGTCAGGCCTGATTCTGCGGGGTAGCCCATTAAATCGGGCTGCCTTTGAAAAGATCGCAGCCTTCGGCAGCGCCTACAGGTTCAAGTGAACGCGAGCAGGCGCTGCAGAAGGCTGCGATCTTGCTTTTCGACGTCTACAGAAATCCCTCACGTCTATTGATCTACTGCAACGTCCACGACTAAAGGCTCATAGATAATGGCCCTATAGTGGCGTTTAATGCGAAGACAACAATTAGAAGATGTTTGGGGTGACAACGATGACGAGAGACGAGTCTCTGGTTGCGGCCGTGCCTGCACCAGTATTTCTGCCGAAAAACCGCTGGTTCGCACCGACCCTGCAAAGCATCGCCCTGATCTTGTTGCTGTGTGGCATGACATTGGCAGGATGGTCGCTTTACCTTGGCCTGCCGTTGGCTGTGCTGATCATCTGGCTGCCTCGCCTGCGTTCACGCGCAACGCCCCAAGCCGCGCCCCTTGATACAGCCAGTGCCATTTCCACGCTGACTCGCGATCTCTCCTACACCACCAGTCACAATGCGCTGTCAGCCGCTGGCGTGGCCTTTTCGGTCAAGCAGTTGGCCGACAAGCTGCAATCGCAACTCGGCGCTGCCGCACAAATCGTCAGTAACGCTGAGGTCATGATCGCTACCGAACAAGCCACGTCGATGCTCAGTCGCGAGGCGTTGAGTGCTGCCAGTGAGGCTCATCAGAGTGGTGCAGTGGGGCGCGCCGAGTTGATCGAGTCGATTGCGCGCATGCATCAGCTCAGCCAGCGCGCCAACAGCAGTCGTGAATTGATCGAAGCCTTGAGCCTGCGCAGCGATGATATCCAGCGCGTTACCCTGGTGATTCAGTCCATCGCCAGCCAGACCAACCTGCTGGCGTTGAACGCTGCAATCGAAGCGGCAAGGGCTGGAGAGCACGGCCGTGGTTTCGCGGTGGTCGCCGACGAGGTGCGCGGGCTCGCTGCGCGAACAGCAGCGGCGACTGGAGAGGTCGGCGAAATGGTGGCCGATATCCGGCAACGCACCGCCCAGGTGGTGGAACAGATCCGTCAGCTGTCCAGCGACCTGGACAGCGGTGTCGAGCAGGTCGAGCACACCGGTCAGCAACTGGAAAACATCGCCCGCCTGGCCGCCAGCGTCGAGAATCAGGTTGGGGAAATCGCCCGCGGCGCCGACACCAATCGCGAGCAACTCGATAGCTTGTTTCACGCCATTGAACAGATGCGCAGCGACCTGGCGATCAGCGACCAGCAGACCCGGCGCCTCGCCGAGGCCGCGGTACAGATGGAAGGCCAGGCCGAAACCATCAGCGAACGCCTGGCTGAAGTGGGTCTGGATGACTATCACCAGCGCATCTATGACCTGGCCCGGGAGGGTGCCAGCCAGATTGCCGCGCGTTTTGAAGCGGACATTGATGCAGGCCGGATAAGCCTCGATGACCTGTTCGATCGAAATTATCAGGCGATCCCCAACACCAGTCCGGCGAAGTTCCAGACTCGTTTCGACCGCTACACCGATCAGGTCCTGCCGGCGATTCAGGAACCGTTGTTGCCGCGTCATGAAGGACTGGTGTTCGCCATCGCCTGCACTCAGCAGGGCTACGTGCCGACCCACAACGCGGTTTTCAGCCAGCCACTGACAGGCGATGCCGAGGTCGATACCCTGCACAACCGAACCAAACGCAAATTTGCTGACCGCACGGGGATCCGCTGCGGCAGCCATCAGCAACCAGTGTTGCTACAAACCTACACCCGTGACACCGGTGAGCTGATGCATGACCTGTCAGTGCCGATCATGCTCAAGGGGCGGCATTGGGGTGGTTTGCGCCTGGGTTACAGGCCGGAAAAACCGCGCTAGTGCAAGCGCAGGCGTGCAAGGCTGCCTGGTTGGCACAGTAGAAAGCCGAGCCCGTGGCAGCCAGCACCCATGCCGCTAGTGAACCTGGTGCATGCGCAGGTTGAGGTCGTCGACCACCCGCGCCCAGTCGGCGTCTTCGCGCAGTTGTTCTTTGAGGAAACTGGCCTGCTGCGGTGTCCAGAACTCGGCATCAATGAGCTTCTTGTCATCGGGCAGCGGCGAATGGCTGGCAATGAAATCGTCGATAGCTTTCTGGGTGGAGTCCAGGCCGAGCTGGTCGAACAAACCTTTCAAGTCGTGGGTCGGTGATTCCATCTTCATCTCCTTGCTGATAATCGGTCGCGTACGAGCACTGAGCTTCGGCTCCATTACCTCTGAGCAAGCCGCGTTCCAGTAAGTTCGAAAGCGATGTTCAAACGCAGCAATGAGCATAGACGGCATAAAACCGGCTATCAGGCTTTCAATGCACCGGCGTCGACGGCAGCCTTTAGTTCCCGAGCGGACTCCTGCGCAGCGATGGCGGCGACTTCAGGGGTTTTGAACCAGCGATCTTTTTCGACCTGGTGATAGGTCACGGCTTTTTGCGGTGGCTTGGCACGCATGACAATCACTGCCTGAAACTCGCCCTCAACTTCTCTGGCTTCGCCCCGGATAAAAAACTCACCGATATCAAATTCCGTCACGTAGCAGCCTTCCCTTGGAAATACATTGTTATGTTCAACGTCGTCCTCTTTGGCGGGACGCGTTTAATGGGTTCGGCAGTATGGCAGCAGTTGCGGGCCGGCGGCTGAGTTAAGTCGCCGGCACGACGAAACGTTTGAAGGCTGCGGCGCGGCAAAGGGTGTCAAGTGGGCGTCTCAAGCGCGCGGGCGAGGGCGCAGGCTTCGTTATGATCGCCACGGAAACCTCTTACATGCCCCGTGGAAATTTCTTTTATATGGAAGAACGCATTCCCGGCCAGGACTACCTGAAACCTGGGTGCTCGATGAGCATCACAGTGCGGCAACGCCGCCGGATACGGGGTTGAAGAGGTACCGGTGCTGGGAATCTGTGGGTGGGCGAAGTGTGTCAGTGTGCACATATGAAGTCCTTTTCGTTGTTTTGCCGACGTATGTACGTCGTAATGGGTAGTCTCAATGAGCATCGCTGCTCTAGAATCGGCATCACTGGTGGGTGATTGATGGTTATCTAAAGCAATTTTCGGCTGGCGATATGTCAGAAAAGTGCTTTTTTTTAAGAGTTTTTTCCCTGAAGTTGATAGTCCGTATTTCTCTGGCTGTAAGAAAGGCGTTTTCCTTCAACCTTTGACGAATGCCAGGCAAGGCGACACGAGCGATGTTCCAGTAGTCTGCTCAAGTCTCGTGATGGATGAGTCCTCTACTCGTTCAGGCTTTCAACCCGGGTCTTTCGGTTGCATTTTCGGCATTGCCGCCTTTTTCGGCTGTGCGCCTTTTCCGCGTGCGGCATCATTTTTAGATGTGGGGATGTTTCCTTGGCAGTAAGTAATCTTGATATGCATGCGTTGTTCGTTCTGGGTGATTTGCGCGCGAAGCTGGTAAAACTGTTCCAGTCACGTTTCGTCTACATCACCGAACAGAGTGCCGAAGGCATTTATGTGGCCGAGATCGATACCGAATCAGCATTGGTGGTGGACGACAAACCCGGACTCAAGCTCAAGGTCGGCGATCATTTCAGCGCATCGGTGTTGCCCAGCCGTGAAGGCGGCAAGCTGGAAATCAAGTTTCGCGAAATCAAACTGACGGTCTATGGCCTGGGCGACTATGCCTTTGTCACCACCGCCGATGGTCAGGCCATTCTGTTCAAGGAAGGTCATAGCGTGGTCACGGTGTTTGCCGCCCACCAGCAGTTGCAGGAAGGCCTGACCAAAACCCTCAAAGCGGTAACCGCCAAGGCAGCCAAATGGCGCAAGGGCGAACTGGTGACGTTCAAGGCCAGCGAGTAATGACCCGGAACCGCGCCGACTTTCACCAACAGAACCAGGCTGGCGCACAAGCTGAAGCCTTGCGATTGTTCGAGCACAAAGCTGTGCTGCAGGGCGCCTGGCTGAATTGGGTGGCGTCACAGATCTACGCGCTGCGGCCGGCGGAGTACGCCAGCATGGTCAGAAGAGAACTGGCGCGCTTGCAGGAAACTTCCGAAAATTGATCCATGCCCCTCGAAAGCAGGAACCTCTACTACAGTCAGTTGACTGATTATTCAGAGGCTTTGCGGTCTTCTGCCAGGCCATCCTGCGATTGCTGTGAACAGCGCGAGGTGCAAAAGCATGAAAGGTTTTCGACGGTTGCTGGCTGCGCTCCTGGCCACTTGCGGTTTGATGACATCACCCGTTCCGGTACTGGCCGCTCAGGCGCCTATACATTTCGCCGACCTGAACTGGGAAAGCGGCAGCCTGATTACCGACATTCTGCGGATCATTGTCGAGAAGGGGTATGGACTGCCGACCGACACCTTGCCGGGTACGACCATTACCCTGGAAACCGCCCTGGCCAACAATGACATCCAGGTGATTGGCGAAGAGTGGGCCGGGCGCAGTCCGGTGTGGGTCAAGGCCGAGGCCGAGGGCAAGGTCGCGAGCCTCGGCGATACGGTCAAGGGGGCCACCGAAGGCTGGTGGGTGCCGGAATACGTGATCAAGGGTGATCCGGCCAAGGGCATCAAGCCGATGGCGCCGGACTTGCGCAGTGTCAGCGACCTGCCCAGGTACAAGGATGTGTTCAAGGACCCGGAAACCCCGAATAAGGGGCGCTTCCTCAACAGCCCGATTGGCTGGACGTCGGAAGTGGTCAACAAGCAGAAGCTCAAGGCCTATGGGTTGGACGACAGCTATGTGAACTTCCGCAGCGGTTCGGGGGCGGCGCTGGACGCCGAAATCAGTTCTTCGATTCGCCGGGGCAAACCGGTGCTGTTCTATTACTGGTCGCCGACGCCGCTGCTCGGTCGTTTCAAGCTGATCCAGCTGGAAGAGCCGCCATTCGACGCCGAAGCCTGGAAGACCCTGACTGACGCCGATAACCCCAATCCGCAACCGACCCGCTCGCTGCCCTCCAAGCTGTCCATTGGCGTGTCCACGCCGTTCCAGAAGCAATACCCGCAGATTGCCGAGTTCTTCGCCAAGGTTGATTTTCCGATCGAACCGTTGAACAAAGCCCTGGCTGAAATGAGCGAAAAACACACCGCGCCGCGTCAGGCGGCCGAGGATTTCATGAAGAAGCATCCCGACGTGTGGAAAGCGTGGGTGCCGAAGGAGGTGGCGGACAAGGTGTCTGCCGAGCTCAAATAAAGTGTGAGTCCGCGACCGCCTTCGCGAACAAGCCCGCTCCCACATTGGTTTCAGGGGACCAGAAATTGCGTCGACCTGGATCTGAAGTGGACGTGGGCTTGTTAGCAAAGCTTTTTGAAAGTTGCGTGTTGCCCCCTCGTTTATCAGCTTGCGTACCAGCGGTCGTGCACATCAAGAAAAGCCGGCTAGGATGATTTGACCAAATCCCTTTCAAGGATCTTCAACCATGACCTTTGCGTTGGCTCAATGGCTGGTGACGATATTTGCGGTGATTGCTCTGGTACACGTTTATTGGGCGTTCGGCGGCGAATGGGCGTCGGTGGCGGCCGTTCCTCAAGTGCCTCAGGAAGGCGGCAAGCCAATGCGCCCGGCCTTCAAGCCGCGAGGCTGGCTCACGCTAATGGTGGCGGCAGCCTTGATGGTGATAGCCCTGTTGGTGTGTTTGCGAGTCGGCTGGTGGTTGCCGCAGGTGCACCATCAAGTGTTGCAGTGGGTCATCAGTGCAGTTGCGCTGTTGCTGTTCGCCAGGGCCATTGGCGATTCGGAGCTGGTGGGTTTTTTCAAGGAGATAAAAGGTTCCAGGTTTGCCCGGTGGGATACCTGGGTTTACTCGCCGTTATGTGTGGTGTTGGGAGGCGGGCTGTTGGCGGTGGCCTGGATCTGAACAGCCAACCTGTAGGCTCGCTCCTATGTGTTTTCCGTACGCCGACTCGAAACCTCGGCCGGCACATCATCCCCAGCCATGCGCTTGCGAAAGAGTGCCGCCCGCGCCAGTAACAATGTCGTGACCGGAACGGTGATCGCCAGCAGGATCGGGATCAGCCAGGCGTGCAGCACCGGCGTGGACTTCAACGCCGAAAAGTAGATGATCGAAGCCAAGGCCACGCACCATGCGCCCAACGTCGAAGCCAGGGCCGGCGGATGCATACGCTGGAAGTAATCCTTCATGCGCAGTAATCCCGTGGCGCCGATCAGCGCGAACAGGCCGCCGAGCACCAGCAGGATAGCCACCGGAATTTCCACCCAGAGAGACAGTTCTGCGTTCATTCGATCACCTCGCCGCGCAGCAGGAATTTCGCCAGGGCAAACGAGCCGACGAAGCCAAACAGCGCGATCAACAGCGCCGCTTCAAAATACGTGTCACTGGCATAGCGAATGCCCAGGGTCAGCATCATCAGCATCGCGATGATGTACAGATAATCCAGCGCCAGAACCCGATCCTGGGCTGACGGACCTTTGAACAGGCGGATAAGCGTAAGGATCATCGCCACGGAAAACAGGAACAGGCTGAGCAAAATCGCGTTCGACAGCAGGGGACTCATTCGAAGATCTCCATCAGCGGGCGCTCGTAAGTCACCTTGAAGTGTTCAATGAACTGCGCTTCGTCATCCAGATCGAAAACGTGCAGCAACAAAATGCTGCGGTCCAGCGCCAGTTCCGACCAGACTGTGCCGGGCACCACGGTGCAGATCATCGACAGCGCGGCCAGGCCATTGGCATCGCGCAGGTCCAGCGGCACTTTCACGAAGCGTGAGCGGGGCGGACGGCGGCCGGCAGTCAGCACGCCCCAGGCCACGGCCAGGTTGGACGTCAGAACATCACGCCCCACCACCAGGAACAGGCGCAGGATCACCCCCGGTCGGCGAATGCGGATCGGCAGCGGGCGCAACTTGCGCATCATCAGGGGCGCACAGACCCCAAGCACGGCGCCCAGCAGCAGGTTGCCGGGGCTCATCGACAGGTTCAGCGCCAGCCACAACAGCCACAGGGCCAGTGACAACCACGGCGCAGGAAACAGACGCTTCATGGTTGAACCTCCAGCAGCGCAGCCCTGGCTTGCGGACTTGGCACCGCGCGGGTGCCGAGCACGGCCATCACGTACTGCTGAGGGTTGTTCAAGGCGTGGGCGGCTGCCTGGGTATAACGCAACAGCGGCTCGGCCTGGAAGGTCAGCGCAATGCTCAACCCCAGTAGGGCGAAAATCGGCACGCACTCCAAGCGCCGCAGCACGGGCGATGGCCGTTCTGCCGGGGTCCAGAAACGCTGGATGCCCAGCCGCGAAAAAGCCAGCAGCGAGGCCAGCCCGGAAAGAATCAGCAATGCCAGCAAACCCCATGCGGCATTCGAGATCGGCGCTTCACTGCCATTGCCCAAACCCATGGGATTGAGCAGGGCGCTGAGCAGGCTCAGTTTACCGATGAACCCGGACAGCGGCGGCATGCCGATGATCAGCAAGGCGCAGGCGATGAAGCTCAGGCCGAGAAATGCCATGGTCCATGGAATCACTTGGCCGACCACGGCTTTGCGGTCGTCGTCGAGGTTGATGCCTTTGGCCGGATGCAGCGATTCCAGCGGCCGCGGCAGCATCTCGTTTTCATCCTCCAGCGGGATTTCGTTGGCCGAGCGCGAACGTTCGATCAACTCGGCCAGCAAGAACAATGCGCTCAAGGCCAGGGTCGAGCTGACCAGATAAAACAATGCCGCGCCAATCAGGTTGGGCTGGGCGAAGCCAATGGCCGACAGCAGAATCCCCGCCGACACCAGAATGCTCAGGCTGGCCATGCGTTCCAGGCGCTGCGCGGCAATGATCGCCACCGCTGCGCAAATGATGGTTGCCATGCCACCGTAGATCAGCCAGTCACCACCGAAGTACGCCGACGCTCCGGCCTGTCCGGAAAACAGCAGCGTCCACAGGCGCAGCAGGGTATAGATGCCGACCTTGGTCATGATCGCAAACATCGCGGCGACCGGCGCGCTCGCCGATGAATACGCCGGCACCAGCCAGAAGTTCAACGGCCACATGCCGGCCTTGGCCAGGAACGCTACCGCCAGAATCCCCGCGCCGGCATGCAGCAGTCCGCGATCGGCTTGCGGTACCAGCGGGATTTTCAGTGCCAGGTCCGCCATGTTCAGGGTACCGGTGACACCGTAGATCAGCGCTGCACCGATCAGGAACAGGGTCGAGGCCAATAGGTTGATCGAGATGTAATGCAACCCCGAAGACACCCGCGCCCGACCCGACCCATGCAGCATCAGGCCATAAGAAGCGGCCAGCAGCACCTCGAAGAACACGAACAGGTTGAACAGGTCCGCCGTGAGGAACGCGCCATACAAGCCCATCAACTGAATCTGGAACAGCGCGTGGAAGCTCGAGCCGGCGCTGTCCCAGCGCGCCATGGCGAACAGCAGGGCGCAGACGCCGATGATCCCGGTGAGCACCAGCATCAACGCAGACAGACGATCGACCACCAGCACCAGGCCGAACGGCACTTGCCAGTTACCCGGCAGGTACACGCCGATGGAGCCGGGCACGTCAGTGGTTTGCGTCCATTGCAGCAGCAGAACGGAGATGCCGAGTCCGAGCAGGCTGGAAAACAGATTGATTTTGGCTTTGAGCGGGCGATGTTTCTCGCCGAGCATCAGCATGATCGCGGCGGTCAGCAGCGGTAGCAGGATGGGCGCGGCGATCAGGTGCGTCATTGCATTCATTCTTTAGGCTCCCGGCCATCCACATGGTCGGTGCCGGTCAGGCCCCGGGAGGCCAGCAAAACCACCAGAAACAGCGCGGTCATGGCGAAACTGATGACAATCGCCGTCAGCACCAGCGCTTGCGGCAAGGGATCGGTGTAGTGCAGCAGGTCCTGCGGTACGCCGTCCTTGATGATCGGCTCTTTGCCGATGAACAGGCTGCCCATGCTGAAGATGAACAGGTTGACGCCATAGGACAGCAGGCACAGACCCATGACCACCTGGAACGTCCGTGGACGCAGGATCAACCAGACGCCGGACGCGGCCAGGACGCCGATGGCGATTGCGATGACTTCTTCCATCAGACGGCCTCCTTGATGGCGACGGGTTTCGGCTGGGCCGCGGTTTTGTGACCGCGGACCGATTGGTGCGCCAGCGCTGTGAGGATCAACAGCGTCGAACCGACCACCACCGCATACACGCCAACGTCGAAGAACAGTGCGCTGGCGAGGTGAATATCGCCCAGTAGCGGCAGGTCGAAATGCCAGGTATGCGTGGTCAGGAACGGATAGCCGACCACCATCGCACCGAGACCGGTGAGTGTGGCGAACAGCAGGCCGACACTCATCCAGCGCAGCGGCCGCAGGCTCATTTGCGCCTCGACCCACTGGGTGCCGGCAACCATGTATTGCAGGATGAACGCCACCGACATCACCAGCCCGGCAACAAAGCCGCCGCCCGGTTGGTTGTGCCCACGCATGAACAGGTAGAACGACACCACCAGCGCTATCGGCAGCAACAGGCGCACCAGCACCGCCGGCACCATCATGAAGCCGAGCGCGGTGTCGCTGGCGTGACGCGGGTTGACCAGGTCGGTGACCACGTCAGGCGCGAGCAAACGCTGTTGAGCGGGCAATTGCAGGCTTTCTTTCGGTGGGCGGAACCGCCGCAGCAGGGCGAACACCGTCAGCGCCACGGCCGCCAGTACGGTGATTTCGCCGAGGGTATCGAAGCCGCGGAAGTCCACCAGCATGACGTTGACCACGTTGCTGCCGCCACCTTCGGGCAAGGCTCGGCTGAGATAGAACGAAGAAATGTCGTTGGGTGTCTGGCGCGTCAGCATCGCGTACGACAGCAACGCCATGCCGCCGCCGACCACGATCGACAGCAACAGGTCGCGGATACGCCGGATGCGCGCCTTGCGCAGGCTGCTCGGCAGTGGCGAAACCTCTTCGATCCGTCGCGGCA